>DATHNE010000028.1:0-14037 GCA_035486355.1 Acetobacteraceae bacterium | reverse complement strand
CGGAACTCCAACTCCTGATCCGCCAACTCAAGCTTCAGTTGCCACCCCAACCACCGCCCAAAATCGCCGCCGCCGCTATCGCTCGCGCCACCTGATGTAGTGAAGACTTTTTCGTCCAACGCATTGATAAACAATGAGCAGACACCCTCAAATCTGGCGAATCCGCGAAGACGGGCTAGGCCGCGAAGGTCAGCCCACGGTACAGGTCTTCTATCGGCAGCGGCACATTGAGCCCCGGCAGAGCCAACATGCCGGACGTGTGGGCACGGGCGGTCCAGGGTTCACCGCGCGCGCGGTGGAACCGGGTGGCCGCCATCGCGGTCTGGTTCAGCAGCACATAGGATCGCAGCGACGGCATCAAGCAGCTTGGCCACCCGATCGGTGGTGGCGGTGTCGTCCGAGCGCATCTCGAGAATCGCCACTGCGTTGCCGAGCGTGCGCGTTGTCCGGTCAAGCGGGCCGGCGCGCACAGTCACATCCGGGTCGCCGACGCCGCGGCCAACGCGGGGGCGCATTGCCGGCACGACCGCCAGCCCTCGGTCCCCGCGTCAACCCATCAGCGTGAGCAACGCATTGAAGACGACACGCTGGTGCGCACGCTGCCGCCGGTCATCGCAATGACGTTCCGGCCGCCGAACGCATGCTTGCATTCCTGCCGGTCCTCCCAGGCAAGGCAGCTCTGCGTCGCTCATTGGCGGTCCAGCGCAGTGTCCAGGGCTGAAAATATGGCGAAAATCCTCAGAAAACGGCAACGCCGCGGACGAGGCAGGCGTCATCTCCCCACCCCACCGGCCAGCCCCAGGCTCTGCAGATACAGCAGCACGCCAGCCTCCAGCAGGTCCTCGGCCGACATCGGCAGCTTGCGCCGTGACGGCTCGGCGCGGACGAACAGCGAGGCGATGCCGTGCGACAGCGCCCAGATATGCAGCGCCATCATCAGCGACGGCGGCCGACGGCCGGCCGGCAGTTTGGCCGCCAGCACATCGGTGGCATCGCGCAGCACGGCAAACGCCCGGTCACCGGCAGCGGACAGGCCGGCATGGGCGTTAGGGTCGATATGTGCCTCGAACATCGCGGCGTAATAGGCCGGCTGGGCTCGTGCGAAGGCCAGATAGGCGCGGCCGACTGCCTCGAACGCGCTGACCGGATCTGGCCGGCCACCCTTCCAGGCGGCCGTCAGCTCCGCCGCCAGCCGGTCGAACCCCCGCACCGCGACCTCGGCGATCAGCGCCTCGGCGTCGCGGAAGTGCCGGTATGGCGCAGCGGGGCTCACGCTGGCCAGGCGCGCCGCCTCGGCAACGGTGAAGCCGGCGGGCCCCTTGCTGCCGATCAGCGCCAACGCCGCCTCAACCAGCGCCTCGCGCAGATTGCCGTGGTGGTAGCCGCGCCGTTCGAACCCACCGGGGGAGTTCCAGCTCATGTAAACAGCTTTTACATCGCGTGAGGCGGAACGCCAGGGCCGATCTGGCCTGCGCGGGGCGCTCCCGTTTCGGCCGGTTCTTAACGAAAGATTAAGGGACCAATGCGAGAGTGATCGCACGCGGTTCCGGACGGCCGAGGTCTCGCCAAAACGACGCGTGACCCGAGCGTGCCGCCGCGTTGCGGGTCACAAGGGGATCACAACCGCCGGGGTCTGCGACACCGATACGGTCGTCCGAGCGTTCAACCGCGAGGTCAACCGGTTGAAACCCGCCGCCGACAGTGTGCGCCGGGCCAACGGCGGCGTGGTCGGGATCGGCGATGGGCCCACGGCGGAGGCGTTACCGCGCCATTCGGTCGCGAGCGCCGCCGGCGCAAGGGACGTTCTCGCGCCGGCAACCACAATCTCCGCCGCGCCAGGGGCCAGGCCGACGTGATGGTTCCTCGGCGGTGCCGCCCTCGGACCTGACGGTTTGCGGGTATGCAGGGCGGCGGGCGGCGCCGGGTACGATTTGCACACCCTGCTGACGCAGAGTGATCAGCCAATATCGTCGTTCGTGCGGATCACGGATGACGCATCGGCGGTAAGCACAAGCTGCCTGGCCGGTGATCATGCCATGACCGATCGGCTCAGCCGCGCAGCACCGTCACCATCGTGCTGCCCAGCGCGGCGGGGCTTTCGGCGACGTAAATGCCGGCGGCACGCATCGCCTCCATCTTCGCCGCGGCGGTGTCGCGCCCGCCGCTGATCACCGCCCCGGCGTGGCCCATCCGGCGGCCGGCCGGTGCGGTGGCGCCGGCGATGAAGCCCACGGTCGGTTTCTTCACGCTGTTATGCGCCAGGAAGTCGGCGGCATCGATCTCGCTCTGCCCGCCGATCTCGCCGATCATGATGAGCTGCTTCGTTTCGGGGTCGGCGAGGAACATCTCCAGCACCTCGATGAAGTCGGTGCCCTTCACCGGATCGCCGCCGATGCCGACGCACGAACTCTGTCCCAGCCCGGCAGCCGTGGTCTGCGCCACCGCCTCATAGGTCAGCGTGCCGGAGCGCGAGACAATCCCCACGCTCCCACGCCGGTGGATATGCCCCGGCATGATGCCGATCTTGCATGCGTCCGGCGTGATCACGCCCGGGCAGTTCGGCCCGATCAGCCGCGACTTCGATCCGGTCAGCGCGCGCTTCACCCGGACCATGTCCAGCACCGGGATGCCCTCGGTGATGCAGATCACCAGCGGGATCTCGGCGTCGATCGCCTCCAGGATCGCATCCGCGGCGAACGGCGGCGGCACATAGATCGCGGTCGCGGTGGCGCCGGTCTTCTCCTTCGCCTCGGCCACCGTGTCGAACACCGGCAGATCCAGATGCGTGGTGCCGCCTTTGCCTGGCGTCACCCCACCCATCACTTTCGTTCCGTAAGCGATCGCTTGTTCCGAATGGAACGTACCCTGGGCGCCGGTGAAGCCCTGGGTGATCACGCGCGTGTTGGCGTCGACCAGGATGGCCATGTCAGGCGGCCTCCTTCACGGCGGTGACAATTTTCTCGGCGGCGTCCGCCAGGTTGTCCGCGGCGATGATCGGCAGATTAGACTTCGCCAGGATCTCCTTGCCCAGCGCCACGTTGGTGCCCTCCAGCCGGACCACCAGCGGCACCGAAAGCTGCACCTCGCGCGCGGCGGAGACCACACCCTCGGCGATCACGTCGCAGCGCATGATGCCGCCGAAGATGTTCACCAGAATTCCTTCCACATTCGGATCGGAAAGGATAATCTTGAACGCCGCCGTGACCCGTTCCTTGGTGGCACTGCCGCCGACATCCAGGAAGTTGGCCGGCGAGGACCCATACAATTTGATGATGTCCATCGTTGCCATGGCCAACCCGGCGCCGTTCACCATGCAGCCGATCGACCCATCCAGCGCGACGTAGTTCAGCTCGTACTTCGCTGCTTCCAGTTCTTTCGGATCCTCTTCCGCCTCGTCCCGCAGCTTCAGCAGGTCGGGATGGCGGAACAGCGCGTTGTCGTCGAAGCTGATCTTGGCATCCAGCGCGACCACGTCACCCGCCTTCGTCACTACCAGCGGGTTTATCTCGATAACAGAACATTCGAGCCCGGTGAACGCGGCATACAGTGCTGGAACGAACTTCATGAACGCAGTGATCTGCTTGCCGGTCAGCCCCAGCCCGAACGCCAGCCGCCGCGCATGAAAGCCTGCGATCCCCGACGCCGGATCGACCGCCACGCGCAGAATCTTCTCGGGATGTGTCGCGGCGACATGCTCGATCTCCATGCCGCCCTCCACCGACGCGACCAGCGTCACCCGCCCGCTCACCCGGTCCACCAGCAGCGACAAGTACAGCTCGCGCGCGATGTCGCAGCCGGCTTCGACATAGACCCGCCGCACCACGCGGCCGTGCGGGCCGGTCTGCTTGGTGATCAGCGTGTGGCCGATCATCGCCTCGGCGGCGGTCTTCACCTCGTCGGTCGAGCGCGCCAGGCGCACGCCGCCCTTGCCGTTCGGGTCGTCAGAGAAACGGCCAGCCCCACGCCCGCCAGCGTGGATCTGCGACTTCACCACGTAGACTGGACCAGGCAGTTTCGTTGCTGCGGCCACCGCCTCATCTGGCGTCCAGGCGATGTGTCCGCTGAGTACGGTGACGCCGTAGCCCTTCAGCAGTTCCTTGGCCTGATATTCGTGGATGTTCATTGGTGGGGCTCCTCCCCCTTCTCTTGCGGGCTTGGGTCGCGAAACGAACCAAGGCCGAAAGCCGGGGGGACGGGGGGAGGGGGAAATGCGAAAAGAGCGCGGGGTTTCAGCCCCCACCCGACCTCCTCCCGCACGAGCGGGGGAAACGGGAATGAGCGGGTTCCGCGCATCGGACGATCAGCCGATCAGCTTCTTCGACGCTTCGATCAGCTCCCGCACCGCGCCGCACGACTTGTCGAACGCCGCCTGCTCCGTCGGGTTCAACTGGATCTCGACGATCTTCTCCACACCGCCCGCGCCGATCACCACCGGCACGCCGATATAGAGACCATCAATGCCATACTGCCCGGTCAGATACGCCGCGCAGGGCAGCACGCGCTTCTTGTCCTTCAGGTAGCTCTCGGCCATCGCGATCGCGGATGCCGCCGGCGCATAGAATGCGCTGCCGCGCTCCAGCAGCTTGACGATCTCGCCGCCGCCATTGGCGGTGCGCGTAACGATCGCGTCGATCTTCTCTTGCGTTGTCCAGCCCAGCTTCACCAGGTCTGGCACCGGAATGCCGGCCACGGTGGAATAGCGCGTCAGCGGCACCATCGTGTCGCCATGTCCGCCCAGCACGAAGGCGGTGACATCTTCGACCGAGACGCCGAACTCCTGCGCCAGGAAGAGCCGGAAGCGGGAGCTGTCGAGCACGCCGGCCATCCCGACCACCTTATTGGCGGGCAGGCCCGACTTCTCCTTCATCACCCACACCATCGCGTCCAGCGGGTTGGTGATGCAGATGACGAACGCATCCGGGCAATTGGTCTTGATGCCGTCAGCCACCTGGGCGATCACCCCGGCGTTCTTGCCGATCAGGTCATCGCGCGACATGCCGGGGGTGCGCGGGAAGCCGGCGGTGACGATCACCACGTCGGCGCCCTTGATCGCGCTGTAGTCCGATCCGCCGGTCATCAGCGAGTCGAACCCGTCGACCGGGCCGGACTGCATGATGTCCAGCGCCTTGCCGGCGGCCACACCGCCGAACACGTCGAACAGCACGACGTCCCCCAGCTCCTTCAGGCCAATCAGGTGGGCGAGCGTGCCGCCGATGTTACCGGCGCCAATCAGGGCGATCTTGCTGCGGGCCATGGAGGGTTCCTTACCGAGGCCGACGGGGCCTTCTGACACTTGAACCGTTAACGCCTAGCGAACAGCGGCAAGCCTTCCGCCATGGCGCCCGTCACTAGCCCATCGGTCTCGTGGCGACAAGGCGGTGCAGTGCAGCAAAGCGGCCGAGCTCCGGCCTCCGCGTTGGCCCCCAACCCTGGCCCCCAACCCTGGCCCCCACCTGGGCTCCCACCGGGCCCCAGGTGAAACCCGGCGTTAACAGCTGGTGTGCTGGCATAGGGTCGGATTTCGCGGGATCGGACGCTGAAACCTTCGCCCACCCCTACGACCCCGCCTCGCGACGCGGCGTCTGGCCGGCGGGGGAGAGCCGCGCACTGGCTCTTGCGCCGGTGTGATCGACGCGCCGTAACTGCGCTGGAATACGCGATCATCGCCGGCGTGATGGTGGGAATCGTGATGTCGGCCACCGGCCCGTTCGCATCGGGTCTGGCTGCCCTGCGGACCCACGTCAGCGACGGGCTGTAGCGCGGCCCCCTCCACCCTTGCACGAGCGGAGGGGGGATCTTCAGTCCGTTCAGTAGGCGAGAGCCGCCTGTTCGACCGGGACCCAGCGGCCGTTCTGCACCACCGTGAGGAACGATGCCGTCGAGCCGTGATGTTGGTTTGGTCCGAACGACAGGTGAGAGCCGAAGATGTCCGTGTAGTCGTGGATGCTCTCCATCGCGGTGATGAAGCTGTCCACCGTCAGGTTCTTGCCAGCCTTGTCGAGGGCCATCAGCACGAGCTGCGCCGCGGTGTAACCGACCTCACCGTGGAAGTTCGGATCGATGCCGTATTTGGCCTTGAACCGCTTGGCGAAGTCCTGCACCGCCGGACGCGGATCATCCGGATAGGCGTACAGTGCCGGGGTCATGCAGTAGAAGCCCTCGGTCGCACCGCCCGGCAGCGTCGCCACCGCGGTATCATAGGCCGCGAACTGACCCACAAGATCGACATCCCATCCCATCTTGCGTGCGGTGGTGATGATGATGTTGGTGTCGCGCACGATCGTGCCCATGCCGATAAAGTCGCAGCCAGCATCATGCAGTTTGGTGACGGCGGCGTTGAAATCGGTATCGGTTGGCTTGTGTGCGGTGGTCGCGACGACGGGCAGGCCCAGCGCCTCGGCTTCCGCCTTAATCCCGGCCAGCACATCGCGGCCGAAATCGGAATCCTGGTACATCGCGCAGATCTTTGACCGATGCTTCTGCTGCACAAAATATTTCACCGCCGATCGCATCTGGTCGTAATACGAGGCGAACTGGGAGAACTTCAGCTTATTGTACGGCTCGTACATCGAGCGCGCCGAGGTCAGCGGGAACATGTTCGGCACGTTCTTTTCGAACTGCGCCGGCATGTTGGCGTCATTCATTGGCGTGCCGCCGTCATCCAACGCGATGAAGATGTTGTCGCTGTTCAGCAGTTTGTTCATTGCCTGCACGGCGCGCGGCACGGTGTATTGGCTGTCCTCGACGACGTATTTGATCTTGCGGCCGTGGACGCCGCCCTTGGCGTTGGCCTCGTCGAACGCCATGCGGATGGCATTCGAGTTGTTCACGCCCTGCACGGCTGTGACCCCTGACAGGTCGGTGACCGTGCCGATGACAATTTCGGTGTCGGTCACGCCGCGTACGGTTTGTGCGAAAGACGTGGTAGCCAGCATGGCCATGCTCACGCCGATCGCTGCCAGGGCCCACCGGCCCTGACCGACTCTGCTTGCCTTCATCAACGTTCCCTTCGATTGCGGCACCACCGTCGGAGGCCGCTTGCTTGCTGCACGGTGCGTCCCCCTCTCCCGGACGTTGCTCCGGGGCACTGGTCGCCGCCCGAGGCTAACGCAGTGTGATCAACGGAACAAACCGCAGCACGAGGTGTCATCAATCAATGATGACTTCGCGCGCGTGATCCAGCACTGTGGTGCGCGCGTAGACAGGTTGGCGGGCCGTTCCGCCGGAATAGGGAGGGTATCATGCTTCGCAGATCGCTTCTGGCTGCCGTGTTCACCGTCGGCTGCCTCTCGACCGCCTCGGCGGCGATGATCAGCTTCTCCGCCACCATGAATGCCGCCTCGGAGGTGCCACCCAAGACCTCGGCGGGCACCGGCGACATGCTGGGGACGCTGGACACCGCGACCAAGAATTTCACCTATACGGTGACGTTCCAGGGCCTGACCGGCCCGGCAACGATGGCCCACTTCCACGGGCCGGCGAAGGCCGGTGCGAATGCCGGGGTCGTGGTTCCGCTGGGTAACAACCCGACCAACCCAATCCATGGCAGCAAGGTGCTGACCGACGATCAGATCAAGCAACTGGAGGCCGGCATGTGGTACGTGAACGTCCACACGGCTGCCAACCCGGGCGGCGAAATCCGCGGCCAGGTGATGGAGAAGAAGTAGCCGCGCTCAGGCGGCCATGACCTGACGCGGACGATAGATCGCGGTGTGCGCGATATGCGCCACCGCGGTTTTGGCATCGGCCAGCACCAGGATATCCAGCTCCACGAAGCGATGGCCTTTGCGGTCATAGTTTGCGGTGACGCGGCCGCGGGCGGTGAGTGTCCGCCCGACGCGCGCCGCGGCAAAGTGGCGCACCGTGCTGCCGACATGGATCCACGGCCCGAGCACCACATTGTGGCGCAGCACCCAGTTGCCGACGCGCAGGATGGTCGCCGGGTGCACCAGGCCTTCGCGTGCGTACAGTCCATCGGTCTCGCGCACGTCGCGCAGGTAGTCGGCGGCGAAGCTGGGCGTGACCAACAGGGGTTCCATGCCCAGCAGCGTGCCCACGGCGAGTGATGTCTCGTCCGCCGGTGGCCGGTCCGCCGGCAGGGCGGGCGGCGCCGCGTAGCTGTCGCGTGCCGGGGCAGGAGTGGCAGCCAACAGCGCGGCGGTGCCGGTGGCGCACAACGTGTTGCGGCTGGTGACTTCGATTGACAGGCCATCGGGAGTCTCTTGCGCGGTGACGGTGGTCATCTCGCCGTCGTACACCGGCTTCAGCAGGCGGCAGGTGCCGACGCCGCGTTCCAGCCAGGCACGGCCCCAGCGGGCGACCGGCATATGCGAGATGTAGCCGTAGACATCGACGCCCGGCACCAGGCCGCCGGCGAACCCGAAACGGCGCGCGACGGTGTCGTCGTGGATCTTGTTCTCGGAATCCTTCGAGGTGTTGAAGGCTTCGAGGCGGTGCGGTGGGAGCGCGGTGGCGGATACGGTTGCGGACATGGCGGGCCTTGATTGGTTATGGTGGCTTGGACGACGCGCGAGGAGTTTTGCACAGTGCGGTGCCGCCCGCGACAGGCCGGGCCGTCCGACCATGATCGATCGCTTGAGGGACCATGAAGCTGCCCGGGCCACCCGCTTCGTTTGTCAAACGTGTGCAAGGGGTGCTGGACGCCCTGCCTGATGCCGAGCGGCGGCTGGGCGAGTTCACGCTCGACTTCCCGGGCGAGCTGGCGAGTTATTCCGCGTCCGAGCTGGCGGAGCTGGCGGGTGTGTCGAATGCGACGGTCAGCCGGTTCGTTCGCCGGCTGGGCTATGACGACTTCGCCGCCGCGCGCCGCAGCGTTCGGGCGGAGCGCGCGGTGGGCTCACCGCTGCTGCTGGAGGCGAAACGGCGCGCCGGCACCGAAACTATCGCAGCGCATCTGCAGCATGGGCATGCCAACCTGGACGCAACCGTCGGCCGACTCTCGGAGCCGATGCTCGACGACATCGTGCGCGCGATCGTTGGCGCGCGAACGCTGTGGGTGGCGGGATATCGCAGCAGCCAGGCCTTTGCCTTCTATTTCCGCTGGCAGGTGTTCCAGTTCCTGCCGCGCAGCCAGCTCTTGCCGGGGCCAGGCGAGACATTGGGCGAATATATGGCCAGCATCGAGAAGGAGGATTGCCTCGTCGCCTTCGGGCTGCGCCGGCGCGTGCCGCAGTTGCAGCACCTGGTGGCGCAGGCCGGGAACGTGGGCGCCAAGGTGGTGTATGTCGGTGACCATCTGGTGGGCGAGCTGGCGCATGTCGATTGGCTGCTGCGCTGTGACACCCGCGCGCCGGGGGCGCTCGACAATCATGTGGCGGTGATTGCGCTGTGCGACCTGCTGGTCACGCGCGTCTTTCGCGCCCTGGGACGTCAGGGGCGGACGCGGCTGCTGGCGGTTGAAGCCGCGCATGAGGCGGCTGAGGAGCTGTAGGGCGGCGCACACTACACCTCGTCCATGGCGTGGGAGGGGTCGCGGAGCGGAGCGACGCGGGTGAGGGTGGTGCACGCGGCGAGACCCGCACCCGGCTTCGCCATGCTCGCCAGCCTCTTGCCAGCGGGAGAGGTGCACGTCGGCGCGGCCGGACGCGCATTTCTGTGTCGCATTTCTGTTGACAGATATTTTTCACCTTATCATGCTCCTGAAAAATATCTCACACGGGCAGGCTTCCATCGGAAGGGGTGACACATGGCAGCAGATGGCTCCGTGCGACTTGGCACGACGACACCGATGATCCAGCAACTGGAATCGGCCCTGGGACGCATCGGCGTCACCGCGGCACACAAGCAGATCGTCGCGCTGATCCTGGTCGGTGCGCTGTTCGACAGTTTCGAGCAGAACACGATCGGCGTCGCCGGCCCTTCGCTGCGCACGCAGTTCGGTCTGAGCGCCGCCGATATCGGGCTACTCAACACCATCACGTTTGCCTTTGCCGCCGCCGGGCGGCTGCTGTCGGGCGCGATCGGTGATCGCTTCGGCCGGCGCGTCATGCTGACGATCGATCTGCTGCTGTTCACCATCGGCTCGCTGGCCTGCGCGCTGGCGCCGAGCTTCGCGGTGCTGTGCATCGCCCGCGCGGTGGTGGGTTTTGGCGTCGGCGGCGAACTATCGACCGCGGTGACCATGCTGTCGGAGTTCTGCTCCGCGAAGTTTCGTGGCACGGCGGTGGGTTTGGTGAATGTCGGCGCCGGCGGGTTCGGCAATTTCTTTGCGCCAGCCTTCGGATTGCTGATCTTCTCGCTGTTCCCCGGGCCCGAGAGCTGGCGGTTCCTGTTCGCGGCGTTGGCGATTCCGGCGCTGCTGGTGGTGTTCTATCGGCGTTACGTACCTGAAACACCGCGCTTCCTGGTGTCACGTGGGCGTATCGCTGAGGCGAACAGGGTGCTGTCGATCCTGGCATCGGGGAAATTGCGCGCCACAACGGTGACGGTGCAGCCTTACCTGACGCAGCCGTCCACACCGGAACCGACCCCACCGGCCGGATCATGGACCGAAATCTTCTGCCCGCCGTTCCTTGGCCGAACGGTTCCGGTCGGGATCGCAATTCTGATGAGCTATGGCGCGCAGCTCTCGGTGCTGACGCTGATGCCGATGATCTTTGTCTCGAAAGGCTATTCGTTGTCCGGCAGCCTGCTGTACAGCATGATCATCCAGAGCGGCAGCGTACTCGGCGCGGTCGCCGGGTCGATGTTCGGCTACTACCTGCCGCGCAAGAAAGTGCTGACGCTGGGCGCGATCCTGGCCTGCGCGGCGGCGCTGTCGATCGCCTATCTCGGCAGCAATATCGCCCTGGTGTTGCTGTTCGGCGCGGTGTTCCAGTTCTTCGTGCTGCTGCTGAACACCTCGATCTGGATTTACGCCCCGGAGTTGTACCCGACACGGATCCGCGCATTCGGGGTGGCGTTCATCCTGGCGGCCGGGACCTTCGCCGGATCAATCGTGCCGATCATTTCGGGGGCGTTGTTCGACCGCTACGGCATGGTGGGCGTATTCGGCCTGGCGGCGGCAATGTATGCCGTGTTCGCGGCCAGCATTCAGTTGGGGCCGGAAACCTATGGGATGTCGATGGAGGATGTCACACAGCGCGCCCAGTTGCAGCCGGCGGAGTAGACGCGCGACGTGATGCTCGATCCGCACCTGCGGCGCATTCTGCTGATCAACCCGAATTCCTCGCGCGCGACCACCGACATGATGGTGGCCATCGCGCGTGCGACGTTGCCTGCCGGGTTCGCAGTGGATGGCGTCACGGCCCAGCGGTCGCCGCCGATGATCGTCACGCGCGCGGCGCTGGAGGCCGCAGGGCCTGAGGTGGTGGCGATCGGTTTGGCGCAGGTGTCGCGCTATGCGGGCGTGATCGTCAGTGCATTCGGCGATCCGGGACTGGCCGAGCTGCGCACGCGCGTGGCGGTGCCGGCGGTGGGGATCTGCGAGGCGTCAATGCTGGCGGCGGCACAGGGCGGGCGGCGCTTCGGCGTGGCGACCGTGACGCCGGATCTGGCTCTGTCGATCGCCGAGCGCGCGGCGGCGTTGGGACTGGCGGAGCTTTACACCGGCATTCGCTGCACACCGGACGATCCGGTGGCGCTGGCGGGGGATGCCTCACGGTTGCAAGACGGGCTGGAGGCGGTGGTGCGTGCATGTATCGACCGTGATGGGGCAGAGGCCGTCATCATCGGGGGCGGGCCGTTGGGGGAAGCGGCGGCGCATCTGAGGCCGATGTTCGCAACGCCGATCATCGCGCCGATTCCCTGTGCGGTGGAACGGCTGCTTGGGATGGTCGGCGACGAGGTTTGAAGGGAACGCCCCATGCACCATGAGCGCCACGGCTGAAGAGCAAGGTTTCATCACGGCGTTGGCCGGCGGCCGGCTAACGCCGCGATGAAACCTTGCGGAGCTGGCGCCAGCCTAGGTGACTGGCGTTGGCCGGACCTAAACCCCGACCAACCCGCGCGCAAATTCCCCCGCGTCGAACGGCCGTAGATCGCCAGCCTGCTCGCCCACACCCACCGCGTGAACCGGAATGCCGAAACTCTCGGCGAGCGCCACCACCACGCCGCCGCGCGCCGAGCCGTCCAGTTTGGTCACCACGAGCCCGGTGACATCGACCATCTCCTTGAACACCTTCACCTGCGACAGCGCGTTCTGTCCGGTGGTCGCGTCCAGCACCAGCAGCACGGTGTGCGGTGCGGTCGCATCCTGCTTGCGCAGCACCCGGATCACCTTGCACAGCTCCTCCATCAGGGCGGACTTGTTGTGCAGCCGCCCCGCGGTGTCGATGAGCAGCAGATCGGCCGCCGCGTCGCGCGCCTTGGTCAGCGCATCGAAGGCGAGACCGGCCGAATCGGCGTTGGGGGCACCGGCGATCACCTCGCAGCCGGTGCGCTGACCCCAGACCTGCAATTGCTCCACCGCGGCGGCGCGGAACGTGTCACCGGCCACGAGCACGACGCGCTTGCCCTGCTCACGATACACCTGGGCAAGCTTGCCGATGGTTGTGGTCTTGCCGGTGCCGTTGACGCCGACCACCAGCACCACTTGCGGTTTCAGCTCCGGATCGATCGGCAGTTCCTGCGCCACCGGCGCCAGGATTGCGGCGAGTTCCTCGGCCAGCGCGCCACGGATTTCCTCGTCGGTCACTTCCTTGCCGAACCTTGTGCGGCGGAAGCTGGCGATCACCTTCGCCGCCACCGCTGGCCCCAGATCGGCGGCGATCAGCAGGTCCTCCAGCTCCTCCAGCGCCGCGTCGTCCAGCCGGCGCTTGCGGATGATCGCGGTGATGCCCTCGGTCAGCTTCTGCGTGCTGCGCGACAGGCCCTGTTTGAGGCGGGAGAAGAACGCGCCGAGCGCCATCAGGCGGCCTCGGCCAGCAGATGATCTGCGGTCGCACCGGTGACCCGC
Organism: Acetobacteraceae bacterium; assembly: GCA_035486355.1. Classification (GTDB taxonomy): domain Bacteria; phylum Pseudomonadota; class Alphaproteobacteria; order Acetobacterales; family Acetobacteraceae; genus Palsa-883. Next base: position 1,121 of record DATHNE010000028.1, on the reverse strand, counting down.
GCGCGAACGACCTGGCCGGTCGGATGCGATGCCGCCAGCCGCACCGGCGCGAAATGTTCGGAATGGCCGGTGTCATGCGCTTCGGTCAGCACGACGACATCGCGGCCGATCTGGCCGACGAAGAACCGGGTCGCGGCCGCCGCGCCAGCCTCGCGCAACCGTGCCGCGCGCTCACGGCGCACCGGCTTGGGCACCGCCGGCATCCGTGCGGCAGGTGTATCCGGCCGCTCACTATAGGGAAACACATGTAGGAACGGCAGCTCCGTCTCAGCCAGGAACGCAATCGTCTCCGCGAACAACGCTTCGGTTTCCGTCGGGAAGCCGGCGATCAGATCGGCCCCGATCGCGATCCCCGGCCGCAACATCCGCGCCCGCGCGATCACCGCCAGCGCCTCGGCGCGCGAATGCCGCCGCTTCATCCGCTTCAGGATCAGGTCACTGCCGGCCTGCAACGACAGATGCAGATGCGGCATGAGGCGCGGCTCGTTCGCGACCAGGTGCCAAAGATCCGCATCGAGCGCCGCCGGATCGATCGAGGACAGACGCAACCGTTGCAGCTCCGGCACCAACGCCAGCAGCCGCCGCGCCATCTGCCCAAGCGACGGCGTGCCCGGCAGATCGCCGCCGTAGCTCGCGATATCGACGCCGGTCAGCACCAGCTCGTGATACCCGGCCGCCACCAGCGTGCGGGCCTGCTCGACGATCGCACCCACAGGCACGCTGCGCGACGGACCGCGGCCGAATGGGATGATGCAGAAGGTGCAACGATGATCGCAGCCCTGCTGCACCTGCACGAACGCGCGCGCGCGGCCAGCGAAGTCGGTGACCAGATGCGCCGCGGTCTCGCGCGCCGTCATGATGTCGGATACGGCGGACGACGCATCCGTTGCCCAGCTCGCCGCTTGCAGCTTCTCGGTGTTGCCCAGCACGCGCACCACGCCCGGCAGTGAAGCCCACGCGTCGGGCGTCAACTGTGCCGCGCAGCCGGTGACGACGATGCGGGCCTCGGGCCGTGCGCGGGCGGCGCGGCGGATCGCCTGGCGGGCCTGCCGCTCGGCCTCGGCCGTTACCGCGCAGGTGTTGACAATGATGGTGTTATCGAGCGCCGTGGCGTGCGCGCG
>DATHNE010000027.1:0-2775 GCA_035486355.1 Acetobacteraceae bacterium | reverse complement strand
GGCGTGCACGGCTGGGCAGGCAGGACCACCGCACGCACCGTCCTCAAGTCGCTGTAATGAGGTTGCGCGCGGCTCGGTTTCCGAATTCCACCGCCGCAGCTAATCCGTTTGGTGCTGCTTGCGCGCTTTACTGCACCGTCTTCAAATCCCTGTAGCCACGGTTGCGGATACTCGTATGCTTCGATCATGAGCGCAGCCACGACCAACCCGCTGCCGCCTGGGCCCCCGCTCCCGCGGTCGGTGCAGACCGTGCTGATGCTGCGCTACTGGCCCCGCTTCGTCGCCGCCTGCCGACGCCGCTACGGCCGCGTATTCACGGTCCGAATCGCGTCGATGGGAACGGTCGTTTACCTCGATGATCCCGCCGATATCAAGACGGTTTTTGCCGGCGATCCGACCACTTATCATGCCGGCGAAGCGAATTCGGTGCTCGCGGGGTTCGTCGGCGAAAGCTCGGTGCTTGTGATCGACGAGGACCTGCATCGTGACCGGCGCCGCCTGATGATCGCGCCGTTTCAGCGCGATGCCGTTGCCCGCCAGGCCGCCGTGATTTCCGAGATCGCTGCCGCCAACATTGCCCGCTGGCCGGTGGGTACCGAGTTCCCTGTTGCGCCCAAAATGTCCGAGATCACCCTTGAGGTGATCCTCCGGACCGTCATCGGCGCCACCGATCCGGCCCGGCTGGCAGCGCTGCGCGAGGTGATGCCGCGCCTGCTCAACCTGGGGTCGTGGGCGTCACTGTCGATCGCGAATCCCGACCTGCAACGCCGCCGCCCGTGGCGATATGTGCGTCGCCACATCGTGGAAGCCGACCGGCTGTTGTATGCCGAGATTGCCGATCGTCGCGCCGATCCCGACCTCGCGAAGCGCACCGACGTGCTCGCGATGCTCGTGCGTGCCAGCCACGATGACGGCCGAACGATGACCGACTCCGAATTGCGTGATCAACTCATGACACTTCTGGCCGCCGGACACGACACGACCGCCACGGCGCTGTCGTGGACGCTGGAGCGGCTTATCAGACATCCTGGCCAACTGGACAAGGCGGTGCGCGCCGCCGACGCGAGTGCGGCCGGTGATCCGGCGGGCGACGAGTACCTCGACGCGATCGCGAAGGAAACGCTGCGGATCCGCCCAGTGATCTTCGATGTCGGCCGGGTCCTGACCCAGCCCGTCGAGCTGGCGGGCTGCCGCCTGCCCGCCGGCGTCATGGTCGCTCCGGGCATCGGGCTGGTACACGCCAGCCCGGAGCAGTACCCCGATCCCGACCGTTTCGACCCGGGCCGGATGCTCGGCGCGACACTCAGTCCCACGACCTGGCTCCCCTTCGGCGGCGGCAATCGCCGCTGTCTCGGTGCGACGTTCGCCATGGCCGAGATAAGAGTGGTCCTTCGCGAGGTTCTTCGCCATCTTGAGCTGAGAACCACTACCGCCAAAGGCGAACGACAGAAGGTAAAGCATGTCATCCTTACGCCGCACCGCGGCGCGCGAATCTATGTCCGATCCGTACGAAGCGCCGTGACGGCATCGCCCGCCTCAGCCGAGATGCAGCGTTGCCCCATCGACAGCTCGCGCGACGCAGCTCCGCCTGCATGATCACGCAGGGGCCCGCCGCTTCAGGTCGCCAGTGCACCAATCACATTGCGCGCGGTTCGATTTCCGCATTACACCGCGGTGTTCTGCCAGGCAGCGGGCTGCCGCCTGGCCCGCTCCGAACACGTTGAAACCCGGGGGCCGCGGCGCGATCAACTGACCGAATCGTGTACCAAACCGGGGCTGCACGGCGATACTGCTGGCGCGCCTGCTTCTTTCTCCTGCTGCCGCAACGCCCGCAGCAGCGCCCACATCATGATGAGTACCCAGATGCCGAACGTGGCAAGGCCGAGGTAGAAGACGAGCAACCCCTGCCACGCCACCGGTCCTGTCTTTGCGAAGTACGGAAAGAAGGCAGGCAGGAAAGTGAGCGGAATCCATATGTTGGCGTAGCCGACCCAGCGAGGGAATACCGGGTGCGCAGTGCGGTCCATCAGGATTGCCACAGCAATCGGGATCTCCTGGAGGAAAAAGAGCCCGATCGGGGTGACCAGCAGCAGCCACGCCAAATCGTTGATCGCCTGGATCACCGCGGGATCGCGGTCGGGGCGAAACGCGGCGACGTTCATGACGATCAGCGGCAAGACGGTGACGATCACCACGCAGATACCGCCGATCTGCTGGAGATTCGCCAATGCGGGCGGCGCCGACTTGATCCGCAACATCTGTGTGGTGATCAAAGCGACGATCGGCCCTAAGAATCCCAACCCAATTGCAGCCAGCAACAATCCGAGGCGTGTCGTGGTGGGATGAGCACTGTAGAACTCGGCGATCTGCTTCGTGCTCAGGTTGGCGCCAGGCGGCACCGGAAACAGCCGGGCGACGGTGAAGCCGGCGAAGGTCAACACGATGACGGCCAATCCGCACCACGCCATAGCGCGTTGCACGGCATACGTCATGGCGCCACCCCTGAACGCCCGCCCAGTCGCCGAGTGATTCGCCTTTTGCCGCTATGTCGCAGAATCTCCCGCGCGCTGCCGCGCCCCGGCCATCCGCTGAGGAACGCCATCGGGAACGCACCTGCGCCGGTGTGCCATAGCCCGTCAATGGGCGTGTTCCACGCCGACAACGACGGCGTCGGGCGCCAGGGTCCCATCTGCGCCAGGGAACAGTCCACATGTTCGTAATTGCCGCGGGTAATGTGGTACTGCGACTCGAAGTCGTCGGGTGTGGTGATGTGAA
>DATHNE010000026.1:0-8055 GCA_035486355.1 Acetobacteraceae bacterium | reverse complement strand
CTGATGCCGCCGACGATGATCTCTTGGGATCTCGGTTCGATGCGCGCGTTCCGCGCCGAGCATCAGGACATCATTGTCAAGCCGCTGTTCGGCAATGGTGGCGCGGGCGTGTTCCGTATCAAGCCCGACGACGAGAACCTGGCGTCGCTGATCGAGATGCACTTCGCCCGTTCGCGAGAGCCCCTGATGTTCCAGCGTTACGAACCGGCAGTGCGTCAGGGTGACAAGCGCATCATCCTGGTGGATGGCGAACCGGTCGGCGTGGTGAACCGTGTGCCGGCGCAGGGCGAGGCGCGGTCAAACATGCATGTCGGTGGGCGGCCGGAGAAGTGCACGCTGACCGCGCGCGATCGTGAGATCTGTGCTGCCATCGGACCGATGCTGCGCGAACAGGGGATGATCTTCGTTGGCATCGATGTGATCGGCGATTGGCTGACCGAGATCAACGTCACCTCACCCACCGGTTTGCAGGAGATCGACCGCTTCGACGGCATCAACACCGCAGGGATGATCTGGGATCGCATCGAGGCGAAGCGCGCCGCCTGACGCAACAGCGAAAACAGCTCGCCGCGGCCAAGGTTAGTGTGCGAGACTGGAGTGGGCAGATACTTGCGCGCCTTCCGCCTCCAGTTGGGCAGGCTAACCGCGGCGTGCGATGAGTAGTCGCACCTGCACCGCCATCACCGCAATCTCCACCGAATGCGGAATCGCATTCATGGATCCTCCGCTGGTTCGTGACGCAATTGCCAGGAACGGATCAGAGGTAGCAGCGAAAGCCCGAGAATTTATGAACATGCGTCATGCTGTGGTAGTGGGTTATATTGACTTGCCGCTCCGGCCGGATTCTGACCCCTCAGCTTTGTGGCTATATGCAGCGCAGCGCGGCTTTCGTGCACCGAAACGCACGCTCAACCGCAACCCGAGGAAAATAATTGATGCCGAATGAAGATCGCACCAAGATAATTTACAGCAGGACGCCGGACTCAGCGGCCATGCTGGCAAACGTCAAACGAGCGATGGCGATCACCGCCACACTTAACCGTTTGACGCTCAACGATGCGGACGAAATTCGGGCCTTGTTCAGCGAACTTATCGGTAAAAAGGTGGACGAGAGCTTTTTACTGATCCCTCCATTTCATACTGCCGGTGGGGACGAAATCCGCGTCGGGCATAATGTCTTCGTAAATCAGAACTGCACTTTCTATGACCTTGGCGGCCTCGACATCGCAGACGATGTGATGATCGGGCCGAACGTGAGCATCATCACGACGGGCCATCCCCTTGAACTCTCGCAGCGACGCGCCGCCACAATCGGAAAGCCCATCGTGATTGAGAAAAACGTGTGGATCGCAGCCGGCGCGACCATCATCGGTGGCGTAACAGTAGGCGAGAATTCGGTCGTCGCGGCAGGTTCGGTCGTCACCAAGGACGTTCCCCCGAATACTCTTGTCGGAGGAAATCCGGCGCGGGTCATTCGTTCGATTGGCGACTGAGGGAACGTCCGCAAGGGGTCGAAACTGGGGCTGCAAACTGACCCGCTACCGCATGCTGTTGCATGCGGGCGTCGGCATACGAATATGTCTCACGTCAAGCGGATCAGCTCCGGAACCGCACCGGCTGCCGCCGCCGTCCCCAAGTGCCAGGACGTGGTTCGAAGATTCCCGCCGCCGTGGTGCCACATTTCTCGCATCTTCCAGCGGCATCGAGTCGCCACGCACTCAGCTCATGCCAATTGCGCCCAATCAGCAACGTTCCGCAGCCGTGGCAATAGGTGCCGCCACCCACGGGGTCATGCACATTGCCTGTGTAGACGTACCGCATCCCATGCGCCATCGCGATCGCCCGCGCGCGTGTCAGCGTTGCGGGTGGCGTCGGCGGCTTGTCGCGCATCCGCCAGTCCGGATGAAAGGCGGTGAAGTGCAGCGGCACGTCGACGCCAAGCTCCGCGGCGACCCACGCGCTCAACGCGCCGAGTTCCGAGTCCGAATCGTTTTCCCCAGGGATAAGCAGCGTGGTGATCTCCAACCAAACATTGGTCTCGCGCCGCAGCCACACCAGTGTGTCCAATACCTCGCCCAGCCGTGCGCCGCACAGAGTGCGATAGAACCCTTCGGTGAAGCCTTTCAGATCAACATTCGCCGCATCGATGTGCTGATAGAAATCGCCGCGCGCCTGCTCGGTGATATAGCCAGCGGTCACCGCCACATTCTTCAATCCCACCTCGTGACAAGCGATCGCGGTGTCCGCGGCATATTCCAGGAAGATCACCGGATCGTTGTAGGTATAGGCGACCGACCGGCAGCCGGTCTGTTTCGCTGCCGTCGCGATCGCCCGCGGCGATGCGTTTTCGTTCAGCCGCTCCACCTCGCGCGCCTTCGAGATGTCCCAGTTCTGGCAGAACTTGCAGGTCAGGTTGCAGCCCGCGGTCCCGAACGACAGCACCGGTGTCCCGGGGAGGAAATGCGACAACGGCTTCTTCTCGATCGGATCGATGCAGAACCCAGACGACCGCCCATAGGTCGTCAGCACCATCGCGTCGTCCTGCCGCGCGCGTACAAAGCACAGTCCGCGCTGCCCCTCATGCAGTTTGCAGAACCGGGGGCAGACATCACATTGCAGCCGCCCGTCCTCCAGGCGATGCCAGTGGCGGGCCGGAACGACGGCATTGTCGCGTGCGATATCCATGCCCATTCTCTCCGGCGATCATCCTGACGCATTGCAACGCCGAGGGCACGCGCCCAAGGAGGCGAACATCACCGTGATCCGCCCACCCGCCGTCGCCGGCACCTTCTACCCAGCCGCACCCGACGTGCTGGAGCGGCAGCTCACGCACTTCATGTCGGAAGCCGATAATGGCCCGCCAACAGGCGATTTGCCGGCCATTCCAAAGGCGATCATCGCGCCGCACGCTGGCTACGTCTATTCTGGACCGGTCGCCGCGCGGGCCTATGCCAGGCTGGCCCAGGGGCGCGGCCAAATCACCCGCGTGGTGCTGATCGGCCCCTCGCATCATCTGGCGTTCCGCGGCCTCGCGGTAGACATGTCGGAGGCTTGGCAGATCCCCGGCGGTGCCGTCGTGCTCGACCATGACGCGATCGCGCGCCTGCGTGCCCTGCCCCTGGTCGGCCAGCTCGACGCGGCGCATGAGCGCGAACACGCGTTGGAGGTGCATGTTCCGTTTCTGCGCCATGTCCTGGGCGACATAAGCCTGGTGCCGATCGTGGCCGGCGACACGCCGCCCGACGCAGTGGCCGCGCTGTTCGATGCGGTCTGGGGCGGGCCAGAGACGCTGATCGTCGTCTCCACCGACCTGTCGCACTACCTGGACTATGCCACCTGCCAGGCGCTCGACGCGCGCACCGCCGAGGCGATCGAACGCTTCGACGACAGCGCGATCGGCAGTGCCGAGGCCTGCGGCCAGGTGCCGACGCGCGGGTTGCTGCGCACGGCACGCCGCCGCGGCATGGCGATCGAGCGGCTGGACCTGCGCAACTCAGGGGATACCGCCGGCACGCGTGACCGTGTCGTGGGGTATGGCGCCTGGGCGCTATTCGAACGACCGCAAGAGCCGGATCCCGAGCGCGCGGAGATCGAGGCACTGGGACCGATGCTGATCGACCTGGTGCGCGGCGGCATCGCCATGGGATTCAACACGGGCCAGCCTGGGCGCGTGCGCGCCGAGGGCCTGACCCATCCGGCCTTGGCGGCGCATGGCGCGGCCTTCGTCACCCTGCGGCGCAACGGGCAGTTGCGTGGCTGCATCGGTTCGCCCGTGGCGTATCGGCCGCTGGCGCAGGACGTGGTGGAGCACGCATTCAACGCGGCGTTCCGCGATCCGCGCTTTCCGAAGCTCGCGCTGCTGGAGCTGACAGCGTTAGAGCTGTCGGTCTCCGTCCTGACGCCCCCCACGCCGATGCGGTTCGAGAAAGAGGCGGACCTGCTGGCGCAATTGCGGCCAGGTGAGGACGGTCTGATCATCGAGGACGCTGGACGGCGGTCCCTGTATCTGCCCAGCGTCTGGCAGGAGATCGCCGATCGCCGTCATTTCCTGCGGTCGTTGAAGATGAAGGCCGGGCTGCGCGCCGAGCACTTCTCCCCCAGCTTCCAGGCCAACCGCTTTCGGTCGATTGAGGTCAACGGGCGCATGCGGGATACGTCCCCGTCCGCGGCCGACGGGGAATGGAGCTGGACCGCCTATGTGGGGCCGGCGAACGGTCGCGGGTGATGGCATGGCGCCTGCCCCTGCTGTCATCGCTGCGCTTCCTCGAAGCTGCTGGACGGCATCTGCGTTTCAAGCGCGTCGCCGCTGAGCGGCATGTCACACCCAGCGCGGTCAGCCACGGCATCGTCGCGCTGGAGCAGGCGGCGGGTGCGACCCTCATTCACGCGACACCTGCCAGCGAGGAGTGGCCGGCCTGGTTGGAGCGAACCGGCAACCACGGGCGTCGATCCGACCGGTGGCTTGCGTATCGACACCATCCAACTGGCTTTCGAGGCGGCTGCGATGGGCCTTGGCGTCGCGCTCGGTCGGCGGCCGTTGGTCGACCGCGACCTTGCGGCGGGCACCTTGGTGGCACTCGGACCCGATCCGATCGTTGCCGAAAGCGCGTATTGGCTGGTTAGTTCGGACGCTGCCGATCGGCGCCCGGATTTTCTCGGGTGCAAGCACTGGGTGATCGCCGCGGCCGCTGCCATCGAGAGCGACGGCGCGCATCACAGCGAGCTACAATACAATTGACGCTCGCGCATTGAGCGCGTCCTTGTCGAAACCGGCAACCCGGCGATACGCCGCTGCGGTCTCTGCCAACTCGTCCGCGCTCAACACATCCTCGACACGCGTGAAACCATTCGGCGCGCGCTGCTCCACCAACTCCAGCACCTGGTCGGGCCCATTGCCGCGATTGGCCGCGACAATGGCCGCGGTGGCGGGGCGACGTTCAGCTTCGTAGGCGTGCAGCGCGGCCATGGTCGCGCCATGGGCACGGATTTCGCGGGTCAGGACGCGTGCATCGAGGATCGCTTGCGAGGCCCCGTTGGAGCCGATCGGGTACATCGGATGGGCCGCGTCGCCCAGCAAGGTCACACGGCCCTGTGTCCAACGCGGCAGCGGATCACGGTCAACCATCGGGTATTCGTAGCAATGATCCGCCTGCGCGATGATTGGCGGCACATCCAGCCAATCGAACCGCCAATCGGCGAAGCGTGGCAGGAATTCCTCCGTGCGGCCGGGGCGGTTCCAATCCTCGCGCCGCCAGACATGGTCCGGGCGAAATTTCAGCTCGGCGATCCAGTTGATCATCGCTTCGCCCCGGTCCAGCGCGGCGCGCGAGATCGGGTAGCAGACGAACTTCTGTGCCTCGTGCCCCACCAACGCCATGGTGCGGCCGGACAGGAACGGCGCGCCATGCGTGATCCCACGCCAGAGGATCGCACCGTTCCAGACCGGCGGCCCTTCATCGGGATAGAAGCGGGCACGCACAGTGGAATGGATGCCATCGGCCGCAATCAGCAGCGCGCCGTCATGCGTGCCACGATCATGGCCGGCACGGTCGGTGAAACGGGCACGAATACCGCCAGTCGTCTCCTGCCAATCGGTCAGGTGATGCGCTGTCAGCACGGCATCCTCACCCAGACGTTCGCGCACCGCCTGCAGCAGCAGCATCTGCAACTGGCCGCGGTGGATGGAGAACTGCGGCCAGTGATAGCCGGCGGCGCGACCGCGCGGCTCGGCCCACACCTTGCGACCCTGCTTGGAGAAATACGCCAGCTCCGCCGTTTCGATCGCGGTCTCGGCCAGTCGGTCCGCCAGACCCAGCTCGCTCAGCTCACGCACCGCGTGCGGCAGCGTATTGATGCCCACGCCCAGCGGGACCAGGCGCTCGACGCTGTCGAACACGCGGCAAGGCCGGCCGATCTGGTGCAGGCTCAGCGCCAGGGTCAGCCCACCAATCCCCGCGCCAGCGATAAGAACAGTCATGCGCGGGTCCCTACCACGACAACGCTCACAACGGTTAGGCTCGCATCCGTTCGCGCAGGAGCCAAGACATTGCCCGAGACGCCGCTGCTGTTCACGCCTCTGACGCTGCGTAGTGTCACCGCGCGCAATCGGCTGGTGCTGTCGCCGATGGTGCAGTACCGCGCGCGTGACGGCATGCCGAACGATTTCCACCTGGTGCACCTGGGCCGCTACGCGCAGGGCCGCATGGGTATCGTGTTCACCGAGTCGACCGCGATCGAGCCACGCGGCCGTGTGACACATCGCGACTGCGGCATCTGGAACGATGCGCAAGTGGATGGCTTCCGGCGCATCACGGACATGATCCGCGCCGAGGGCAGCCTGTCGGCGATCCAGTTGGCGCACGCGGGGCGCAAGGGTTCGGCGGCGCGGGCGATGGATGGTGGCGGCCCCCTGCCGACGGCGGACCTCGAAGCCGGGTTCACACCCTGGCAGGTCGTCGGGCCGACCAGTGCGCCGGTCGGCGACGGCTGGCTGGTGCCTCACGCGCTGTCGGTGCCGGAGATCGATGCCATCGTGACGGCGTTCGCCGTGGCCGCGAGGCGGGCGGATGCCGCCGGGTTCGATATCGCAGAGGTGCACGGCGCCCACGGCTACCTGATCGCGAGCTTCCTCTCACCCGTCAGCAACACGCGCGATGACGCGTACGGTGGCGACCTTGCCGGCCGCATGCGACTGGCGCTGGAAGTGACGCGGGCGGTGCGCGCGGCGTGGCCTACGCACAGGCCGCTGTTCTTTCGGGTATCGTCGGTGGATGGCGCGGTGGGGGGCTGGAGTGTTGCCGACACCGTGGCGCTGGCGAAGGAACTGGCGCGCCTGGGGGTGGACGTCGTCGATTGTTCTTCGGGCGGCCTGACCGGCATCGGCACGGCCGCAGTGGTGCCACGTGGGTTGGGCTTCCAGGTGCCCTTCGCCGCCGCGATGAAGCGCGAGGCCAACGTGCGCAGCATGGCGGTGGGGCTGATCCTGGATGGTCCGCAGGCGGAAGGGATTTTGCGGGCCGGTGATGCCGACCTGATCGCAATCGGACGCCAGGCGCTGTATGATCCATCCTTCGCGCTGCGGGCGGCACAGGCTTTGGGGTGTGATCGCGGCTACACGATGTGGCCGGACTCAACCGGCTGGTGGCTGGACAAGCGCGACAGGACCCTCGCCCTGACAGGCGATAGAGCACCTGTGTAGCGGAATAGCGCAGCTATTCCGCCACGACGGAACCGCGAGCTAGCTCAGGCCACCCGGCGGAAATAGCCGCGATCGGACCCCAGCTGATTTTCATAGATCGACCCCTGTCGCAACGCCGGTGGCAACGGCATGCGCACTGGAACCGGTGTCACCCGCGGCTCGATGGTTGGCTGACCCACGATCATCCGACTATTGAACTCATCGAAATCCTTCAGGCCCATCAGCGGCCACGCGTCTGCCGCGGCAATCTCATACAGCAACAGGTTGCGTGACCGGTTCGAGGTATTCAGCGCGGACCCATGCAGCGCGCGCACATGATGGAACGACATACTGCCGGCCCGTCCCGTGCAGGGGACCGCGCGCGCGATCTCAGGCCCGAGGTCCGCCGGATCGATCATCCCGCAGAACCGCCCATCCACCCCGTGATGGTTCCATACTTTCCCGGTGTGCGTGCCGGGTGCCACCAGCATCGCGCCGTTCTCCAGGTCGGTATCATCCAGCATCACACCGATCGCCAGGATGTCGTCGTTGGTGTGCGGATAAAACGCCCAGTCCTGATGCCACTCCACCGGCGATCCATACTGCGCCGCCTTTATGTTCAGTTTCGATCCGTGCATCCGCAGCGCCGGCCCGATGAGCGCCGTCAGGATCGCCAGCAGCCTCGGACGGTGCAACACCTCGTTGAAGATCGGATGCACCTTGGTCGGGGCCTTGATCCGCCGCACCCGCGGCATGGCGTGGCTATGCGTCGGCTCCAGGTCATAGATTTCGTCATTGGCGTCGATCTTTGCCGCGCCGGCGATGATCTCACCGATCACGCATCGTAGGTCTGCGACCTCCTGCGCCTCCAGCACCTC
>DATHNE010000025.1:0-2738 GCA_035486355.1 Acetobacteraceae bacterium | reverse complement strand
AAAGTACGGCCTGGTCGCCTCCGCGTTCGCCGCTGCCTGCACCTTGAAAATTGTGTCCGCCACCGGGCTCGCCGGGTCCGGCGCCGCACCCGTCATCTCGCTCTTCCACGCGTCGCCGCTGTGGCTCTCCAGGCTCACCTTGGTCAGCTTCGTCTCCGAATTTGCCAGAGAAACGTGTACCCGAACCTTGAACTCTTCGCCGGGCGAAACACTCTTCGGCGTCTCATCCGCCGATCCGCCCCGCGGCCCAAAACCCTGCGTCGCCTGGTCCTTCGTCCGGAACGCCACCAGGTCCAGCCCCAGCAGTTCCTTCAGCGCGCTTTGAAATTCGCCGATCTTCGCGTCCAATTCAAACAGGAGGCTCCCTTTCGCTTCGGCGTTCAGATCACTCGAAGCCACGCGCCCCCGCAACGCCAGGGTCCGTTCATAAATGCGAGCCAGCTTGTGCGCCAGGCCCGTCGCATCATGGTCGGTGCATTCCCCCTTCAAGCTGGCGAGGTTCGCGTCGACCCGTTTCAGATCCTCGCCCAGCCACGCCGGCGCATCTTTTCCCGCCAACCGCACCAGCCCCGCCACGCTCGTATCAATATCCACCTTACCGTTATGAAACAGCCCGCCTGACTCCTTGCCGTCGCCCTTCGCCTGACTATCCGGCGCCACCGCCCACAAGTGGTAGCTAGTCGTCGCCGGCCCCGTCAGCGTAGGATTCGCCCCGCCATTCTGCGATTTCTGCTGGCCCCAGCCTTCACGCGCCATCTGCACATAACTCCGCCCCAGCACCGCATCGCGCGAGCCCACCGGCATCGTTGCGTCGGCGCTCAGCGCGCCCTCAACAAACTCCCCCGTCACGTAGTTCTTGAACCGCGCCGGCGCCTGCTTCCCGGTCGCGTAATCAAACACCTTGCCGTTGCTTATAGGCGCAAACGGAGTCATGCTGTACACCGCCAGCGGCTGCCACGGCTCCAGCCCATCCTTCAACTGCTCGGGAAACACCTTCGCATCGCCAGCCGCCTTGAACACCTCCTGCGCAATCTCGCCAGACACCTGGTGTTGCCCGTGCCCGTCGCTCACCCCGCCCACAAACGTGGCCACAATCACCTGCGGCCGCTCCCGCCGCACCGCCAGCACCGCGTCGTACAACACCCGCTCGTGCCCCCATCGCGCAAACGACTCTTCCTGCGTCTTTGAGAAACCGAAGTCTGCCTCTGTCCCCCACAAATCCTTCGCGCCGTAGAATTCATCGGCCTTCAGCAGCTCATTGGTGCGCATCACGCCCAGCGCGTCGTTGGTGTCGCCGGTCATCACGTTCTGCCCGCCCTCGCCGCGCGTCAAGGTCAACACAATTGCGCGCGCGCCCATGCCGCGGCCCAGGTAGGTCAGCAGCGAACCATCCTCATCATCGGGATGCGCCACAATCATCATCACGCTGGCGGTCGTGTTCAGCTTGCGCAGCGCCTGCTCCAGCGCCATCTGCCCGCGATCCTCCGCCAGCGGCAGCGCGATCGAACTCGCCTCCCGCAACCCCACCGCCGACGGATCCGGCGCCTGCGCATGCAGTCCAAGCGAGCTCACACTCGCAATCAAAAGGCCAGCCGATACACCGCAGCCCACCGCCGACATCATCGCTCGTCGTGCACGCCCGCACATGTTCATACTTCTCGTCAGTGTACAATCCGCGAGGGTGCCGTCCATCCGCGCACTCAAAGAATGACCCTGGTCTCTGACGCCAACAGCACGCCGCCTCTCGAACGCCGCATCGGCCTCCGCGCCGCCGTGCTCTTCAACATGCTTGAGATGATCGGCGTTGGCCCCTTCATCACCCTGCCCCTCGTCATCGCCGCCGCCGGCTTTCATCTCTCCCCATGGGCTTGGCTCCTGGGCGCCGCCATCGCCGTAGCCGACGGCCTGGTCTGGGCCGAACTCGGCGCAGCCTTCCCCCGCGCCGGCGGCTCTTACGCCTTCCTGCGCGAAATCTACAACCCCCACCGCGCCGGCAACTGGCTCAGCTTTCTCTACGTCTGGCAGTTGAGCTTCTCGGCGCCGCTGTCTATCGCTTCGGGATGTATCGGCCTCTCCAGTTTCCTCGCCTGGTTCTGGCCCAATCTCGACCACGCGCCTTTCGCCGCCATCCCCCAACTCCATTACGGCAACTTCGCCGCCGCCGCCACCTGCCTCATGGTTACCGCGCTGCTCTACCGCAACCTCACCGCCGTTACCCGCCTTGCGTGGATGCTCTTCGCCGGCGTCCTCACCGCCATCGCCGGCGTCATCGTCTCCGGCTTCGCGCACGCCGCGGCCAACGGCGGATGGCACATGCCCGCATCCCCCAGCCTCTCCGCGGGCCTCGCCATCAGCGGCCTTGCCCAGGCCACCCTCATCACCACATACGATTACTGGGGCTACTACAACATCACCTTCCTCGGCAGCGAAGTCCGCCACCCCGAGCGCACCATCCCCCGCGCCATCCTGCTCTCGGTGCTGTTTGTCTCCGCGTTTTACGTGGCCATGAACATGGCCGCTCTCCCTGCCGTGCGCGACTTCGCCAGCCACGCCACCGGCACCGCTGCCAGCGCCGCCGCCCGCCTGCAACTCGAAGCAGACATCGCAGGCTCCGCCTTCGGTCACTGGGCCGGAGCCATCATGGCCGCCCTCGTTGTCTGGACCGCTTTCGCCTCAGTCTTTTCACTCCTGCTCGGCTACTCCCGCGTCCCTTACGCCGCCGCGCGCGATGGCAACTA
>DATHNE010000024.1:0-36394 GCA_035486355.1 Acetobacteraceae bacterium | reverse complement strand
GGCAATCACGGTGGCGTAGATCAGCAGGTCCTTCACCACCGCGATCATCGCCGGCGCGCGCAGGCCCGAGGTGTAGGTGAACGCCGCCAGGATGACGAAGGCGATGATCAGCGGCAGGTCACCGATCCAGCCCGAGGTCTCGATGCCCATGGCGCCGATGACCACCTGCATGCCGACGAGCTGCAGCGCGATATAGGGCATGGTAGCGACCATCCCGGTGATCGCGATGGCCAGGGCCAGCCAGCGATTGCCGTATCGGCCCCGCACGAAATCCGGTGACGTGACATAGCCGTGCTTGTGCGCCACAGCCCATAGGCGCGGAAACACCAGGTACACGATCGGGTAGACCATGATGGTGTATGGTACGGCGAAGAAGCCGATGGCGCCCGCGCCGAACATCAGGGCCGGGACAGCAATGAACGTGTAGGCAGTGTAGAGATCGCCGCCGAGCAGGAACCAGGTCACCCAGCTGCCGAAGCGACGGCCGCCCAGGCCCCATTCGTGCAACAGATCCAGATTGCCCTTGCGCCAGTGCGCGGCGACAAAACCGAGCCAGGTGACGAACCCGAACAACGCGATGAAGACAATGATGGCGGTCCAGTTCATGGCGCGGCCCCGCTCAATGCTCAGCTCGGTAGACGATGAAGATCAGCAGGGCGCCCAGAAGGATCCAAAGCAACTGATACCAATAGAAGAAGGGAACACCGAACAGCATCGGATCGACACTGTTATAGAATGGCACCCACAGCACCGCGACGAATGGGATCAGCAGCAGCAGCCGTGCCCAATGATGCGGACGATGCTCGGGCGCGCGCCCGGATGGGTCCATTGCCACGAATCGAATCCTCCCCAGACCTTACGTTTCATTAATGCAGAAACACGACTGTCACAACAGCGGCGCGCGCGCCGGTCAAGCGGCGAGCTGCGCTGCCATCCGGCGCCGGCGCCATTGCATCAGCCGCCAGGCGAGTTTCGCGGACCAATCCGACAACCGGCCCCGCGGCGTCAAGCCTACCGCCTTGAAGATCATGCCCATCCCGCGCTCGATGTGGCGGAAGCGGTAGAACGCCATCGCACGCGCCATGTAGCTGGCGCTGCACCGCGCATGCTCATAGGGCTGGTTGGCCGCTTCGTTGCCGCAGTACCAGGCATAGGCGAGTTCGTCGTCCTCGCTTTCGTCGATCCGCCCGAGGGCGATCTTCAGACGACGCAGCATGCCGATCCGTTCGCGTCCCAGATAGCGGCGCATGTGATCGTAGAACAGCTTGTAGTGACGGAACTCGTCGGCGGCGATCAGCCGGCAGATCTCGCGCAGCACGGGTTCTTCCGTCGCGTCGCCCAGCGCGGAGTAGTAGGACGAGGTGCCGGTCTCCACTATGCAGCGGGCGATCAGCTCGCCGGTCCGCGAGCCACGCACCGAGGCAACGGCTTCCAACGGCAATTTGTAGCCGGCGCGATAGCGGGCGAACGCGGCCTCGTAGTCCCAGCCGGGATCGGCCAAGCTTGCCCAGCGGCCGAGCGCGTCGCCGTGCTGCACCTCCTCCACGGCCCAATAATCGGCCGCGGCGCGGAAGTCAGGGTCATCGGCGAACACACGGTTCAGGTACACCGCATAGTCGGTGCCATTGCGCTCGACCATGGCAGCGGCCTTCACCAATGGGACCACCGCCGGATCGACCTTGGCGGGGTCGAACCGATCCCACGCCACCTGGTCGATATGCCAGTGCTTCATCCGTGCCCCGAAGCTGCGTTACCTCTTCTGGCTAGATATACCACATCGCGCCCAGGGCAAGCGGGCCGGTTGGCAGGCCCGACTGGGACGCTCTCTACTGGGCCATGAAGCCGCCATCGACGTTGTAGGCGGCCCCGCTGACATAGGACGCGCGGTCCGAGCACAGCCAGGCGACCATCTCGGCGATCTCCTCCGGTGCCGCCATGCGACGGAAGGGCACCAGACCCAGGATTTCGTCGCCGCGGCGGCGCATCACCTCCTCGGTCATGCGGGTGCGGACATAGCCCGGGCAGACGGCATTCACCCGGATGTTGGACGCCGCGTATTCGATCGCCGCGGTCTTGGTGAAGCCGATCACGCCGTGCTTGGTTGCGACATAGACAGACGAGGTCGGCAACCCGGACAGCCCGCCGATCGAGGCGGTGTTGACGATCGCCCCGCCCCCCTGCGCCATCATTTGCGGCAGCTCCGCCGCCATACAGAGCCACACCCCCTTCAGGTTGACGGCGACCATGCGATCGAACGCGGCCTCCGACCATTCGTGTGTCTTCTTGCCCGACGCATCGACCTGATAGCCCGCGATGCCGGCGTTGTTGAACGCGCAGTCGAGGCTTCCGTAGGTGGTGACCACGGTCTTGATCATCGCGCTGACCTGGGTCGCATCGGTGACATCGGCGACGATCGACATGGCCTGTCCGCCGGCCTGATTGATCAGTGCCACGGTCTCCTCCGCCGAGTCCGGAACGAAATCACTGACCGCGACACGGGCACCTTCGCGCGCGAACAGCCGTGCGGTCGCGCGGCCGATTCCGCCGCCGCCTCCGGTGATCAAGGCTGATTTGCCTTCCAGCAGTCCCACCATTGTTTCCTCCACCTGTGGTCTGTCATTGCGCGGGGCGCAGCGACGAAGCAATCGCGCGCCGCGGCGGCATTGCTGCCCGGTGCGTCTCCCGATCGAGATTGCTGCGTCGCCACGCTCCGCGCAATGACACCGTGGCCTATGGCCGCCTTGGTGGCGATTCTTTCCATCCCCCCGCCATCGCGCTAGCATTGCCAGCCAGACACCGGACCAACCAGTCACATGCGGGAAGAGATTCAGGCCTACAAGCGGGAGCGCATACTGCAGGAAGCTGTGGCGCTGTTCTATGCGCGCGGCTTCACCGCCACCACGCTGGACGATATCGCCGCCGAGTTGGGCGTGACCAAACCCTTTATCTACACGCATTTCCGCAGCAAGACCGAGCTGCTGGCAGCGCTGTGCGCGCCGACGATCGAGCTGTCATTGGCGGCGGTGGCAAATGCGGCGAAAGCGCCGGGCACGGCAACCGATCGGCTGCATCGTGCGGTGATCGACTTCACCAAGGTGGTGCTGCAGCGGCAGGCCAATATCGCGATCTTCTTCCGCGAGGAGAAGCATCTGGCGCCGGAGGCGTTGGCCGAGATCACGGCGTTGCGTAAGCGGTTTGACCGTGTGCTGTCGAAGCTGCTGGCCGACGGCGTCGCCACCGGTGAGTTCGAGGTGCACGATGTCAATCTTGCCGCGCTGGCGATCGGCGGCATGATCAGTTGGGCCTATACGTGGCACCGGCCGAACGGCCGGCTGGCCCTGGATGAGCTGTGCGCACGCATGGCGGGACTGACCTTGCAGATGGCGGGTGTGCGGATGCGACAGACGATCTCGCTGTCTGCCTGACAGAGAAAGGGAGGATACCAATGGCCAACGGCATGCTGTTCGTCGCGTTCGATTTCACCAAAGCGCATGCGGACGAATTCCACGACTGGTACGACCTGGAGCATATTCCGGAGCGTCAGCGCGTGCCGGGATTTCTGGCCTGCGAGCGCTGGATCAGTGAGGACAATCCCAAGGTCGCGGTTGCGACCTATGATCTTGTGACGCTGTCGGTGTTGGACACACCGGCCTATTTGGCGATCGGCGGTGATAACCTGTCGGTGTGGTCCAAGCGCGTCACCACGATCTGCGACCGGATCACGCGCTATGAGGGCGAACAGATCTTGCCGGGTGATGTCGTCAGCCCGTCGAACGCCGCCGCACTGTTGGCGGTATCGATGAATGTCGATCCGGCAGCGGAACACGAGTTCAATGAATGGTACAATGCCGAACATCTGCCGGCTCTGGCCAAGGTGCCGGGCGTGCTGGCGGCACGACGTTACCAGGGATCGGCCGCGGAACGGAAATACCTGGCGCTGTACAGCCTGACCAGCACCGACGTGGCGCGCTCTGACGCCTGGCGCAAGGCGGCCGGAACGCCATGGACCGAGCGCATGCGCCCCCACTTCCGCGACTTCCTGCGGTTGAGCTGCAAGCGTTACGTGCGCGGATCGTAGAGACGAGCCTACCCACGTCGTCGTGCCGTGGCTTGGCCACGGCACGACGACGTGCGGTGCCTGGCATGACGTGGCTGTCAGCCTGGCCGCGGCGGCGGGTTCAGCGCCTTGCCCAGCACCGCCGCCATCATATCAATCGCAGTCCCAGCGGTCCGAACGATCTTCCCCATGCTCATGAAACCATGGATCTGATCCGAGAAGTGCAGATGTGTCACCCGCACACCTTCCCGTTCCAGCCGGCGCGCGTACTCAATCCCCTCGTCCCTCAGCGGATCACAGGAGCAGGTCAGCACCAAGGCAGGTGCGGTCCCCGCCAGGTCTGCCGCGCGCGCGGGTGAGGCGCGCCAATCCACGATATCGGCCGGCCCACGCATGTAGTGATCGATGAACCACTTCATCGTCTTGCTGGTCAGCGGCACGCGCTCGGTGATGGTCTGCGACGACACCGTGGTCATCGCCATGTCGGTCGCCGGATAGATCAGCAACTGGAACGCCAGCTTCGGCAACGCCCCGTCGCGCGCCATCAGCGCCAGCACCGCCGCCAGATTGCCACCCGCCGAGTCACCGCCCACGGCGACGCGCGCCGGATCAATGCCGAGCGTCGCGGCGTTGGTAATCGCCCAGCGCGTTGCCGCTTCGCTGTCATCGACCGCGGCGGGAAACTTGTATTCGGGCGCCATGCGGTAATCGACCGAGATCACCGCGCAGCGCGCCGCGTTCGCGAAGTGCCGGCAGGTGGTGTCATGCGAGTCCAACCCGCCCAATAGCCAGCCGCCGCCGTGAAAATAGATCAGCGCCGGCAACACCTGCCCTGGTTCTGATCCCGCGGGGCGGTAGTACCGCAATGCGATGGCGCCATGCGGGCCAGGGCAGGCCAGATCGCGCGCGTCGGCGACCGGCTCCGGTTCCGGCGCCAGCACCGCGCGGCTGGCCGTGTAGGCCTGGCGCGCCTCATCGGGTGTCAGCTCGTCGAATGACGGCCGCCCAGCCAGGCGGATCATATCGAGAATGATCTGAACGTCCGGATCGAATGGCATCGTGCTAATCCCTGTTGGCGCCTACGATCGCGGGTCCTGCGGTCGGCGGCGCGCCGCCCGCACTGTGCACATGCTGAACCAAGCCGACAACACCATCGCGGCTCAATATCGGCGTCAACCGCTGTGCCGGGCGCCGGTGCAGCATCGGCGTCTCGACGTAGCGGAACGACCGCCACGAGAGCACGAACGGCAGCACGAGGGATGCGACCCACGCCGTCGGCTTGTTGATCCAAGGCCAGGTCCCGTTAGTCAAGCGCGCCAGGTCCAGGAACGTCAGGTGCATGATGTGAAGGCCGTCGAACGACGCCGCGATCAGCTGCACCGGCGCGGCGAACCACCGCGGCGCGTTGCACTTGCACGGCGGCGGGCAGGATCGGCACCAGCCCGAGCACGTTTTCCCACGTCGCCATGATCGGCACCGCGCCGACGCACAGCCGCAGATTGCCGTCATGGCAGATCATCACCGTGATGATCGCCGCGGCCCGCACGATATCGAGACCGAGATTGCGGTCGGCCGTGAACGCCGCGCGCGATGCGATCGTCACGCTGGCATGGTCCGCGGTCCGGGGACACGGTTGAACGTCGACGGGATCACAAGAATATCCTTCGGACGCGGCGGTCGGCCTGCCCGATCGTGCTGGCGCGCGACGGCGCAACGATCAGCGCGCTATGCCATCCAGCCGACGATCGCTTCTGCCACTGCCGTCGGCTGATCCAGCTCGGCCAGATGCCCGGCATCTGGGATCACTTTGATCTCGGTGTCGCCCGTGATCGCCTTGGCGAAGCGATCGGCGTAGCTGCGCGGCACGATCTTGTCCTCGGCGCCCCAGACCAGCAGCGTCGGGGCGCTGATCAACGGCAGTCGCTTCTCCAGCTTTGTGTTGCCCAGCGGCCAGAAGATCCGCGCCGCCGCCTCGGACGCGCGGGTCTGTTCGATCGGCCATTCGACAGAATTGGCGGCCTCGGGTGCGGTCTTCAGCGCGGTCCAGATCGCTGGATCGGCACACATCAATCCGGCCACCGCGTCGCCGCGCTGCGCCCAGGGATCGGTCGGCGGATCGCCTTCGTCAAACAACCCGAATGGCGCGACCAACGCCAGCTTGCGCACCGCCTCCGGCCAGATCGCCGCGACTTCGGCGGCGAGCGACCCACCCACCGAGCTGCCAGCGAGATCTGCGCCGACCAGATCAGCCTTCCCAAGGATCTCGCGCACCGCCAGCACCCAATCCAGGTGCGTATCGAGCACGGTATGGCCGCGATCACCCCCCGGAAATCCCGGCAATGACGGCACGATCACCGTGCGGTGCTTCGCCAGCTCATGGAGGAACGGCACCTCGCGCGGCAGCCCGCCGAACCCGGCCAGGAATCCCAGGCGCGGTCCGCTGCCCTTGCGCCATACGCGCGTCGGGAACCCGTTGACGTCGATGGCCAACGTCTCGAAGTCGCTCACGCTGCTCTCCTGTCTATTCGGCGGCGAGGTGCGGCATGAAAGCCGGGATATCGGCGCGCTGCGCCGTGTCCATCGGCTGCGGCCACCAGCGGTCGTCCCATTCGCTGAACAGGTCCTTCATCTTTGGCATCACCTGCTCGGCGAACAGCCTGGTGTTGTACTTCGCCACCCGCTTGCTCATGTTGCCGTACTGCAGCAGCAGCATCAGGTGACCCACATTCAGATTCACGGCGACCTCACGCAACTGCTCGGCCACCTCGTCAGGCGAGCCGATGATGACATAGCCCTTGTCGACGATGGCATCCATCTCGCGCGCGACGGAGGCAAAACGTTCGCCGGTGGACTTACCGCGCACATTGGCATCCGCCGCCTGCTTGATCTGCGATTCGATGCCGGCGCGCTGGCTGCCCTCGCTGGTGTAGCCCGGCGGCGTGGCCCAGCGCGCATCGACATGCAGGCAGCGGCCGTAGAAATACTCCGCGGCCTCACTGTACAGATCCAACGCCTGCCCGCGGGATTCGGCGACGCCAACGAATTGCAGGAACCCGGCCTGATAGGGGTTGGGCTGCTTGCCGAGCCGCTTCATTTCGGCCCAGAATCCGTCCATCGTCGCGCGGCCGGCCTTGTAGCCGTAGTACGACAGATAGCAGTAGACGTAATCCATCTCGGCGCACCAGCGCCAGGTTTCCACCGAGCCGCCGCCGGGAATCCAGATCGGCGGATGCGGGATTTGTACCGGGCGCGGCCAGATATTCACATAGCGCTGCTGGTTGAAACGCCCGTTGAACGCGAACGTGTCCTTCTCCTGCCACGCGCGCATCACCAAGTCATGCGCCTCCAGGTAGCGCTGACGCAACTGGCTGGGATTCGTGCCATAGGCGTAACAGGTGTCCATGGGCGTGCCGACCGGGAAGCCGGCGATCAGCCGACCGCCGGAAATACAGTCGATCATCGCGAATTCTTCGGCGACGCGCGTCGGCGGGTTGTACAGCGCCAGCGAGTTGCCCATCACACAAATCGCGGTGTCGGTGGTGCGCCGCGCCAGCGACGCCGCGATCAGGTTGGGCGATGGCATCAGCCCGTAGCCATTGGAGTGATGCTCGTTCACGCAGACGGCATCAAAGCCGCACTGCGCGGCGTATTCCAGCTCGTCCATGAAGTCGTTGTACATCAGATGCGCGCGCTTCGGATCGAACAGCTTGGAGTGGATATCTACCCACACGGACGGGTTCGCCTCCCGGAAGTCTGCCGGCAGCTCCGTGTATGGCATCAAGTGGAACCACATCAGCTTCATCGGCGTATCCCCGTGTCTGCGACGCTCTTACTGATTAGTATTCTTTTGGCCCGGATGGTATGTCAACCATCGTCGCCTCGCAGCCGCGCGATCGCGCATGCATTACGTAAACGGCACAAACGCCACCGGCAGCATATCACGCCGCGCCATCGCGCCTCCCGCATCCTTGCTCACCAACGTCAGCATCTGCCTGTCGTGTGGCAGGCCTAAAGGGATGATCATGCGCCCGCCCGGCCGCAGTTGCCCGATCAGTGCGGGCGGCACCGTCGCCGCCGCGGCGGTGACAATGATCCCATCATACGGCGCGTGCTCCGGCCATCCCGGGGACCCGTTGCCGACGCGCAACGCCACATTGCCAACATGTTCGCCGGCCAGCGCCTGCCCTGCCCGCGCCGACAGCTCCGGAATGACCTCGATCGAATAAACCTGCCGCACCAACGCCGCGAGCACCGCCGTCTGGTAGCCCGACCCGGTGCCGATCTCCAGCACCATATGATCCGGATGCAGGTCGAGCAGATCGGTCATCAGCGCCACGATGAACGGCTGCGAGATCGTCTGGCCGTGCCCGATCGGCAGCGGATGGTTGGCATAGGCCTCCATCCGCCGGGCTGGCGGCACGTATGCCTCCCGCCGCACCGCATGCAATGCCTGTATCACGCGTGGCGCGAGCCGCGCCCGCCTGGTCCAGCGCGCGGTCGCCAGAACCACCTGCTCGATCTCTTCGATCAGTTCCGCGTGAGGATCCATCGCTTGCACTGCCGGAAAGGTCGCTGTTTTTGCCCCATCTGGCCGGCGGGGTATAGGTTGGCACCAAGATACCAAGAGGGAATGGTCCATGGACCTGCATGATGCCAGCCTGCCGGCGGTCGAGAACGAATACATCGCTCGCGCGCGCGGATTGGTGAAACAGCTGTCCGATGCGGCGCCGCGGATCGAGGCCGCGCGCGAATTGCCGCCAGACGTGCTGGATGCGATGCATGCGGCGCAGATGTTCCGCCTGACCGTGCCTCGCTCGCTGGGTGGTGCGGAGCTGTCCCCCTCGGTCTACGTGCAGGCGGTGGAGCTGATTGCCAGCGCTGACGCCTCTGCCGCGTGGTGCATGAATCAGCAGTCCGGCTGCGCCATGTCCGCAGCGTATCTGTCCGAACAGGCGGCGCAGGAAATCTTCGGCGGCCCGCGTGACGCTTTAGCCTGGGGGCAGACACCGGGAGCCAAGGCCGTGCGCGCGGAAGGCGGCTGGCGCCTCACCGTGCATGGCAGCTTCGCCAGCGGCAATCGCCACTGCACCTGGCTCGGCGCGCACGTGCCGACCTTCAATGCCGACGGATCGCCCCGCCGCGATCCCGACGGCAAACCGACCGAGCGCACCATGCTGTTTCCGCGCGTCAAGGCGAAGATCACCGACACCTGGGCGGTGATGGGCCTGTGCGGCACCGGCAGTGATGACTACGAAGTGAGCGACCTGTTCATCCCCGACGAACACACACTGGGGCGCGATCGTATCGAGGAACGGCGCGAGGAGGGTCTGCTCTATCGGTTCAGCACGCTGACGATCTACGCCTCGGGCTTTGCCATGGTGGCGCTGGGAATCGCGCGCACCGTGCTGGACGAATTCGTCAAGCTAGCGAAACAAAAGACCCAGGCGCTTGCACCGCAGCCGATGCGCGAGAGCGCCGCGATCCAATCATTGATCGGCACCGCCGATGCCACGCTGCGCTCGGCGCGCGCCTGGCTGATCCAGGTGCTGCAAGAGGCGGAAGCGGGCGTGCGCCTGCG
Organism: Acetobacteraceae bacterium; assembly: GCA_035486355.1. Lineage (GTDB taxonomy): Bacteria > Pseudomonadota > Alphaproteobacteria > Acetobacterales > Acetobacteraceae > Palsa-883. The sequence goes on along the minus strand of DATHNE010000024.1, from coordinate 26,759 downwards.
CGGAGAACTGACGCTGGACGAGCGCGTGGCGATCCGCCAGGCCGCGACCTTCGCCATCAACCAGGCCCGTCGCATCACTGGCGAGGTCTATCATGAGGCCGGCAGCACCGCGATCTTCGACAAGTTCACCATCGAACGGCGGTTCCGCGATATCAATACTGTCTCGCAACAATTGCAGGGCCGCAGCACCCACCTGGAGACAGTCGGTCAGCACATCCTGGGCATGCCGATCAGCCAGCGCTGGCTGTAGCAAACCGCCGCCTTGGCGGCTTGACCCTCACGCGTGACTGGCGACCTCGGGCATCGCATCGCCGCTGGCGCGCACCACCACGGCCAGCAGGCGTAGCGCCTCTGATCCGCCGTGGTCGCTTGGCGTGCCACTGTCGATTTCCTCGGCGCGTTGGTCGGCCTGGCTGGCGATGGCCTCGGCGGCAGGGCGCAGCACGGCACGCGACACCAGCAGCCGCATGTCATCCGCGCGTCACCGGTTATCGGAGGCAAGGCACCGATCGTTGAACATGGCTGGCCGCTTGGATTGCCGTTCTGGGGGGGACGGGTCGAGAACGATCCTCGAACCCGACTCGACGAGGCCAGCGAATCTACGGGGGAACGTTAATAGAACATATGTCCCGTCACGCCGATTCGCAGGCCAGGTTTGGCGGCATCGCCGCCGCGGCTGCACACAGGTGACTGCTGCGGCTGCACCACGTCAGGCCTGATACGGCACCGTATGCGGCGCCGGGATGCGCCTGTGGCACGCCGCAAGTTCATCCCGCCGCCCACCTGGGGTCCGCCGCGAGGTTGCGGTCCGCGTCCGCGTCGTAGGGCGGCTCCACGGGTGCCCACGCATGAACGCCAAAGCCGCCGATCGTGAACAAAGGCGCGGGGGATTGCCGATCGCTCTGCTCGACGCCACCCGAGAAATAATACGGCGCCTGGGTCGCGTGAGCCGTGCTCGACAGCACCGCATTCGGCTCCTGGCCATTCGCCGTGGCCGCCGCCACGACGACGATAACACCAGAGACAATTGCGCCCATGCTTTTCATTGCCGGCTCCTTGTTTTGATTGCCATCTATGGTGGGAATGATGCGCCGCCGTCGATGCGGACTGCGTGCGATCATCCCTTGCTCGCCGCAGACGTGGTACCGCGCCACGGCGCGGGCCAGGGCGCGCGCGTCATCCGGACATGATGGATTTGCATGCCGACACGGACGCGGTCGATCAGCCCTGCTGATCTGGTCCAAACCGGCATCGGCGGTCAGGATCGGGGGGTCTGGCGCACCGGCGAACCGTGGGCGCGCCAATCGCTCGGACGGTGCTGGCCTTCAGGTGGATTGATGCGCGCTGGGGTGGCGCGGTGTGCCTGGTGAGGGCCGCGATGGGGCGGCTGGCCTGCCCACGGCCTGGCGGCTACGGCAGGTGGGGTAGGCGCCGCCACCGCACCAGCAGCAGGCCGATCGCCAGCGGCAGGTTCACGGCCGCCAGCAGGTGCAGGATCGCGGGCGCGCTCATGCCCTTGGCTGCCAGGACGCCAGCGATCACGCTCGCCGCCACCATGAACACGGCGTTCATCACATTGATCGACGCGATCACGCGGGCTCGTGCGTTCGGCGCGGCGCGTTCCTGCACGATGGCGTAAAGCGGCACCGAGAACACGCCGCCGCAGAACGACACGGCGAACAGGTCGAACAGCAGGCGCCACCCGGCAGGGTGCGTAAGCGTCGCGGCGACACTGGTCACGCCCATTGCGCCGGCGGCGGGTCCGGCGGTGGCGAAATCCCAGGTGAACAACGAGATCCCCAAGGCCGCCCAGCCGGTGAGACGCGCGGACACCTCGCCATGCAGCAGGAGGGGACACAGCATCGATCCTGCACCGATACCAACGGTGAAGCCGGTGAGCAGCAGGGTCACCAGCGATGCATCCCCGCCCAGCGTGTCCTTCGCGATCACCGGGAACTGGGTGAGCAGCACGAGCCCGATCATCCAGAACCAGGAGATGTACAGCACGCAGCGCCAGATGATGGCATCGGTGCGTGCATACAGCACCATCCGCACGATCTCGCGCGGCACATTCCAGCCGATCGGTACCGGCCCGCCTTTCGGCAGCGACAACGGCACGGCCTGTGCCGCCGCGACGCCGGCCAGCGCGACCGCAAGGCCCGCGGCCGAAACGATGATCGTGCCCCCGGGTGCGCGGATCAGCGCGGCGCCGGCGATGGTGCCCAGCAGGATACCGACATAGGTGCTGGCCTCGATATAGCCGTTGCCGGCAAGGATTTCGTCCACCGTCAGATGGTCCGGCATGATGCCGTATTTCAACGGACTGAAGAACGTCGCCTGTATCCCGAGCCCGAACAACACCAGCATCAGTCCAGTGATCGTTCCGGTCAGGAATCCGATCGCGGCGAGAACCATCAGCGCGACTTCCCACCACTTCATCAGCCGCAGCAGATGGGCCTTTTCGTAGCGGTCGGCCAGTTCTCCCGCCAGTGAGGCAAACAGGATGAAGGGCAGGATGAACACCCCGCCGGCCGCGGCGACCAACACCGGCCCATGCGTGCCGGCCTGGAACAGCGCCAGCACGACCATGGCGTTCTTGAACAGATTGTCGTTCAGCGCCCCGAGGAATTGGGTGACGAAGAGTGGCAGGAAGCGGCGTGTGCGGAGAAGGGCAAATCCTTTGGTCCCCCCGCCCCGCGCGGGCGGGGCATAGGGGGAGGGGGGCGAAGCGTCGTGCATCCTGCTGGCTCGCCCCCTCCCCCTAACCCCCGCCCGCGCGGGGCGGGGGGCCGTGCGTCGGGCGCTACTTCGACTCGACTGACACGCGCCGCGCGCCCTGCCGCAGCGGACGTCGCTCCGCGTCCGCAATATAATCCCGGGTCAGCGGCACCGCGGTCTGGCGATGTGCGAGCTGGATCTGGAACACCATATGGCCCTCGCGCCGGAATGCAACTTCGGACCCCGACAGGTAGAATTCGAACATCCGGCAGAAGCGTTCATCATACAGCGCCGAGATCGCGTCACGATTGGCGGCGAAGCGCCGGCGCCAATGCCGCAACGTCTCGGCGTAGTGCAGTCGCAGGATCTCGATATCGGTCACGAACAGCTGGCTGGACTCGATCGGCGGCAGCACCTCGGACAGTGACGGGCAATAGCCACCCGGGAAGATGTATTTCGCGATCCACGGGTTCGTGCTGCCCGGCCCCTCGCTGCGTCCGATCGCGTGCAGCAGCGCCACGCCGTCAGGTTCCAGGCAGCGCGCCACGGTGTCGAAGAAGGCGCGGTAATGCACGACGCCAACATGCTCGAACATGCCGACCGACACGATCCGATCATATCGTTGCACGACTGAACGATAATCCATCAACTCGAACGTCACGCGCTCCGACAGCCCCTCGGCTGCCGCGCGGGCTCGCGCTTCGGTCAGTTGCTCGTGCGACAAGGTGATACCGGTGACGCGCGCGCCATAGTCACGCGCCAGTGTCAGCGCCATGCCGCCCCAGCCGCAGCCGATATCGAGCACGCGCAGGTCGGGTTCAGTCAGGCGCAGCTTGGCGGCGATGTGCCGCTTCTTGGCGAGCTGCGCCTCCTCCAGCGTTTCATCGCCGCGCGGGAAGTAGGCGCAGGAATATTGCCGGTCCCGATCGAGGAACAGGCTGTAGAGCCGCCCATTCAAATCATAGTGATGTGCCACGTTGCGCTGCGCGCGCGGCGCCGGATTGTACTGATCGATCCGCCGCTTGATGCGATCGACCGTATATCGCAGCCATGCGGCCGGGTGCCCCTTGGCATTGGCCATCAGATTGGTCGCGGTCAGATCCAGCAGGTCGTAAATCTGGCAGTCCAGCGGCGCGAGCCCGCCATCCATATAGGCTTCGCCGAACGCCAGCAGCGGATTGAGCACCAGCCGCCGCAACGTGCGGGCGTTATTGACGGCCAGCGCCACGTCGGGGCCGGATCCCGGCGGGCCCGCATAGGTCGTGAACCGACCATCGGGCCAGCGCACAGTCAGGCGCCCACAGATAACGAACCGCCGCAGGATCGCGTCGAGCACAGGTTGCATCGGCCGGCTCCCGTCCCCTATCTGAAGATGACCGTTCAACTCAGCTGGTGAACTTAACCGGGAATAACAATGGCGTAACGCGAGGCCGGTCGTCAAAGGCAACGTGTTACGGGTGGGACGTCAGGCCCCGGCCAGGATCGCGTCGGCGCATTTCTCGGCGGTCATCAGCACCGGGAAGTTGGTGTTGGCGCAGGGCACCACCGGGAAGATCGAGGCATCGACCACCCGCAGCCCATCCACCATGCGCACGCGGCCGGCCGGATCGGTCACCGCCATCGGATCGTCCGCTGACCCCATCCGGCAGGTGCAGGTGGCGTGCCACACACCCACCGCGGCCTTACGGCAGAACGCCTCCAACGCGTCGTCGTCGCGCAGCAGCTGCTCCAGGGTGAACCCCTCCATGATCAGCTTCCGGAGCAGGGTGCCGCGCAGGAAGGCCGGCCCGTCGAGCGCTTTCGCCAGCAGGTCGGTGATCAGCTTGTTCTTCTTGTTGATCAGCCCGACCTGGCGGACCTTGTCGCTGTAACTGGCGGGGAAGGGGAACTCCGTCACGGTCTGCATGGTCGGCGTCAGGTGCATCGCACCGAATCGCCGCACCCCGTCCATCATGCGTTCGAGGTCGCGTTGATCCGACAGCAGATTGAATTCCACGTTCGGCTCCGCACGCCAGTCGCGTGACGTCAGCTTCACCTCGCCGGTTTCGGAGTAGGTCTTGTAGACGGTGACAATGAAAGATCCGATCTGCTCGCCCACCGCGTGCCACGACGTCTTGTTGGTGACCACGGTGAACATGTCGCCAGGTGGAATGCCATCCAATTTCGAGGAGTAGCGCAGCGCCAGGTAGATGTGCCGGCGCGAGTAGTCATGGATGATGCGCGCATGCGGCTTGATGAACGCGGCGACGGCGACGGCCGGGTGGTCCTGCAACCGCTGCCCCACGCCCGGCACATGGGCCCGCACCGCAATCCCGATGTCGCGCAAATGCCCGGCAGGACCGATCCCGGCGCGCAACAAATGTGCCGGAGAGTGGATGGCACCGGACGACAGGATCACTTCGTTGCCGCGAAACTCCTGCGGCCGTCCGTTGACCAGGGCCTTCACACCCATGCAGCGATTGCCCTCGAACAGCAGCTCGCTCACCTGCGTGTTGGTGGAGATGCTCAGGTTCGCCCGCATGCGCGTCCCGGGATCGAGGTAGCCGATCGCCGCCGACACCCGCCGTTCATACGCATTCGAAATGGTGATCGGGAAATATCCGTCCTCGAATTCGGCGTTCTGGTCGACAATGTATTTGTAGCCCGCATGCTTCAGTGTCTCCGCCGCCGCCTTGGCATGTTCCGGCCACAGGTCAGGGAAGATGCGGCGCACCGGGATGCGGCCTTCCTTGCCGTGCCATGGACCGTCGAAGTCCATGTCGCGCTCCACCTTCTTGAAGTAGGGCAGCACGGCGTCCCAGTTCCAGCCGGTGGCGCCGCGCGCTTCCCATTCGTCGTAATCGGTCGGCGCGCCGCGATTGGCGAGCTGGCCATTGATCGAGGACCCGCCGCCCAGCACGCGCGCCTGCTCGTACTTGCGCAGCGGCGGCCGGTTCTCGTGCGGGTTGTTGTGCGATATGACCTCGGTGGTGACCTTCAGCTCGGTCCAATGAAAGCGCGGGTCGAGATACGCGGTGCCGGGATAGGAATCGAGGATCTGCGACGGCACCTTGCCATGCGGCGTGTCCTGCCCCGCCTCGCAGACCAGCACCTTGTTGCTGGACCGCGCCGACAGGCGGTTGGCAAGCACCGAGCCGGCGGAGCCACCACCGACGATGATGTAGTCGTAGGTCATTCGTTTCCCCCAGGCCGCGGACGGTTCGTGTGAGTGTCGTCAGGATCGGTGATCGTTCGGGCACAGCCGGGTCAGGTCAAGCCCTGTGCCGTGCGGCCCCCAGAGGGATCCGGGTAAACACCGTGCCCGGATCGGTGGCCCATCTCCACCTCTGCCGCGCTTCGCCGGAGAGGTCGGCATGCGGAGCGTTCCGGGTGAGGGCCGTCGCGTATCCCCCTCACCCTCGGCGCGTCGCGCCTCAGCCTCTCCCGCACGCGGGAGACGTATATGATTTCACCCGCGTGCCCTGCTTTCGGTCTGCGTCTACGCGGTGATGCGTTGCAGGCTGGCGCCGTCGGTCCGCAGCCAAGCCATCGCGGCCTCGGTGTGCGGCGTCAGTTCCTCCACCAAATCCCAGAACCGGGATCCGTGGTTCATGTGGCGCAGATGCGCCACCTCGTGCGCGACGACATAATCCTGCACGAAATCAGGCGCCATGACCAACCGCCAGCACAGCGCGATGGTGCCGTCCGGCGCGCAACTGCCCCAGCGGGAGCGTGTGTCCTTCACGATCACGCGCCGGGCGCGCAGCGACGCCAGTGCCGTCTTGATCACCACGCGTTCGGTGAAGCGCCGCCGCGCTTCGGTGCGCAGGAAGTCGGTCACACGACGGCACAGGAACTCCGGTGCACCGGTCACGTGCAGCGCGCCATCAGCCAGCCAGGCACCACCGCGCGCACGCGGCACATGCCGGATCGGGGTCGGCGCGCCGCAGTAGGAAATTGTTTCGCCATCGGCAAAGCGGATCGCGATGGGCAATTGCGCGAGCCGGTCGCTGACCCAGCCGGCATGCGTCATCAACAACGCCGTGCCAGCGCGTTTTGCGGCGCGCGGCGGCAGGGTGACGACGACCATCCCCTCAGTCGGATCAATGCGCAGACTGATACGACGCGCGCGCGCATTGCGGCGCCAGCGCACGCGGGTCGGCCCGCCCGGCAGGGTCAATGTTTCGTGTTCAGGCAGGTCCATGGCCACAGGGAAGGTATGATGCACGCGATTCGTCAACTAAGAACGTGATTGCCGCACTCCGACTGCCATCCGGCAGAGCCGGCCTGGACACCAAAGCGGCTTCGGCGGGAACGGCCGAACCATGACGGCCTCGAACGGATTTGAGACCAACACCGCCATGCCCAACACGCGCTGCGCCGTGTTTCTGCATACTGGCTGGCGTACCGCGGGCACCTGGCGGTGGGCGCGATTTCGCGCATTGCCATGGGTCGAGGCCTATCACGAACCGCTGCACGAAATCCTCGACACGCTCACCGCCGGTACCATTCTGCGTCACCGCGCGGACACTCGGGCTTCGGGCCATCCCGCGCTGACGCTGCCCTATTACCATGAATACGCGCCCTTGCTGCGTTCCACCGCTGGGGTTGCGGGGTTTCACGCAAAATTCGCAACCGAGGATTTCTTCGCCGATGCCGATGCGGCGTCACCGGCTCTGCACGCCTATCCGACGCAATTGCTGGACCATGCCACCAGTCGCCGGCGGCAGGCGGTATTGAAGTTCTGCCGCTCGCTGGGCCGTGTCGGCTGGATGCGGCGGGTCCTTCCACGCGTGGTACATGTGGTGACGCTGGGCAATCCGGCATCGCAGTTCGCATCAGCGCGGCGCCACTTCGTGCGCAAGAACAATCCGCATTTCCTGGTCATGCCGCTGGCGGTCCTTTTGCGCAATCGCGGCGACAATCGGATCGCCGATGCGCTCCGTATCTTCGATGTTCGACTACCGTCATTGCCAGTTGGCGCGAGATTGGATGACACACTGCAGGCCTGTGTGGCATGGGTCGACGCAACGCCCGTCGAGCAGTGGTATCGTGGTTTCATGGCCTTCTGGCTGCTGGGCGTGACCAGCCTGCCGGACACCATCGACCGCTTCATCGATTCGGATTTGCTGACCCTCGCTCCCGCCTATCGCGCGGCGGTCCGCTCGGATCTGGTGGCCCTGACAGGGCTGCCGATCGTGTTCGACGCTGCCATGAATACCGTCCGCCTGCACAACAGCATCGGTCTCTCACCGGATGTCGCCTGGCACTGCCATCAATCCGCGGCGATGCTGCTGGCGGCGCGATAGACACGTGCGGGGTCGCGGTCTAGCGCGGCGCGCACCGTCAGTTCCTGCACGAAGACATGCGGCGCACAATGTGCGGCCAGCTCCGGCGGCAGTTTCCCGACGCGGCGGGGACGCAGACCATTGCGGTCAACCACCACGGGCACGTCGACGCAGCAATCTTCCGACAGATTGTCGATCAGACCTGTGTTGTGCACGCGGCCGTAGATCAGCGTGGGCTCGTCGGTCAGCACGGCGTGGATGATGCGCGCGCCGTATTCCTCGCTGGGGCGCAGAGTCAGCTTTTGGCCGGGGAGTGGGGCGCGCCGCGTGTCTGCTTAGGTACGCAGGTTTTCCTGCGACCGGCGGACATATTCGTCGACCCGCACGGCATAGGCCATGATCTAGTCGTCGCGGTGCAGGAAGTACGGCGTGTACTCCGCGGTGTGCGCACGTGATTCGCGCACGAACCAACCGAGCTGGCGCAGCAGCTCGAGGCCGACGCGGTCGCGGGCGAAGATCGTCGGGTCCTCGGCGGCGTGGCGCAGTGTGGGGTAGGCATCCTGCCCGTCGAGTTCCAGTCGCAGGATCCAGGTCATGTGGTTGATGCCGGCGCAGTCATAGGACAGGCGGTCGCGTGCGACGCCCAGATACGCCGCCAGTTCGCGCGCGATGTTCTGCACGTTGTGGCATAGGCCGACCATGCGCTGTTCCGGAAACGCATCGTATGCCGCCCAGGTGAGGATGCTCATTGGGTTGGTGTCGTTCATCAGCAAGGCGCTGGGGCAGACCACGCATGTCGCGCACCAGGTCCAGCATGAACGCGATGGTGCGTAGACCGCGGAAGATGCCGCCCCGGCCCACCGTATCGGCGATGGTCTGCTTCAGCCCGTGACGGCGCGGGATGTCGAAGCCCAGCAGCGTCGCCGCGTGCATGCCGATCTGCACCATGTTGATGACGAAGTCGGCGCCGTCCAGCGCGGCGCAGCGGTCGGCATGCGCGGTGACGGTGGGCGCGGAATCGAGCTGCTGGGCGACCGCGCGGGCCATGCGCGCGGCGGTGTCGAGGTGCTCGGGGGCGATGTCATGCAGCGTGATGGCGCCGTCACGCCGCTCCGGCAAGGTCAGGAGGCAGGTCAGCAGATTGCGCAGGAAAACAACACTGCCGGCGCCAATTATGGCGATACGGGTCATCAGAGCAGTGTCGGCGCATCAAGGTTGCAGCGCGGCTACGCGGTGGCGATGTCCAGGGTCCGTTCCCTCAGGTCGTCGAGGTCGCGCTGCAACTGCTCCACCCGGAAGGCGCTACCCAGGATGCGGCCGGCCAGGTCAGTGGACAGTTCGCGGATCGTGCCGGCGCGACGCAGCGTCTCGATCGCCGCCAGGAACACGCCAAGCGCGGCGTGCGCCGGAGAGGCGTCGGGCGGAAGCTGACGCAGAGGCAAGACAACGGCATGCGACCGAAGCCCGTCGGCGACCGCGTCGGCATAGGCCGTCCAGGGGGCGGCGAGAGTGGCCCGCACCGCCTCCGGCCAGACACTGTTGAACAGGCGGTGCAATGCCAGGATGTCGTTCTGCAACCGGCGCAAGGTGCGGAACAGCAGCTCGGGGTCGGGATGATCGGACAGGCGGGAGCGGCGTTCGCGTGCCGCATCATCGGCGGCGGCGGCGAGCCGGGTCAGCGCCGCCTCGATGCGCGCCGGCAAGGGGCCAAGGTCCATCGCCTCGGCGCCGCCGGCGCGTGCCAGCGTGGACATGATCTCGGCCAGCAACCGTGCAGCCTCGGCGGCGGCTTCGCGCAATTGCGCGTCGGCGCGGGCCGGGGCGATCAGCGCCGAGACGGCCACTCCGACGACCGAGCCGAGGGCGATCTCCGCCACGCGGTCGAACGCGTAGCCGAGCGGACCCAGCGTGGCCGCGCCGGTGCTCATCAGCACGATGATCGCGGTGACCGGGGCGATGCGGTACGTGGGGTAGAATGCGGTGAGCAAGGCCAGCGGGGCGATCGCGATCACCAGGGCGATGCCGAACACGAGCGGCGTGTGCGACGGCAGCAGCAGGGCGATGACGGCGCCCATCAGCGCGCCGCAGATCGACCCCGCGAGTCGATCGATCGCGGCCTTCAGAGACCCGCCGACGCTCGCCTGGGTGACGATGATGGTGGTCAGCACCGCCCAGTATCCTTGCGGCAGGCCGAACGCTTCGGCCAACGCATAAGCGAGCGTGGCGGCGACCAGCATGCGCAGCGCCAGCAACAGCCGGGCGCGATTGCGGGTGAGGATTCCAAGGAGAGACGTCATGGCCCGGCGTGTCCCGGCCATCTGTCGCGCCACCGTGTGGGCATTGATGGCCGGGACACGTCCGGCCATGACGTCAATTTCGTGCCCCGGGGTTACGCCGCCTTGGGCAATGTCATGCCGCTGGCGTCCCAGGCGGCAAACAGGCTGGCTTGCTGCTCGGCGGTGATCGCGATGTTCGGCGGGCGGGAGTAGCGCCAGCCGGCATCGCCGGTCAGCCGGGCTTTCATCGCCTTCAGTCCGGGGATCAGCGGTACCGAAATCGCCGCCTTGCGAGTGGCGGCCAAAGTGACCGCGGCGGCCTCACCGGCCGGATTGTTCCAGTTGGCGTAGACCGTTGCGGCCACGGACGAATTGAGGTTGCCCGCTGCGGTGATGCATCCGGCGGCACCCAGTTTCAGCAGCGGCAGCAGCAGCGTGTCGTCACCGGCATAGACCTCGAACCCGTCCTTGGCGAAGGCCTCGACATAGGACTTGCTGTTTTCGAAATTGCCCGACGAATCCTTCACGCCTTTGAACACGGTCGGGTATTTCTTCAGCAGGCGCTCGAAGAGCGCGACACTAAACGGAATCGCCGATTGCTGCGGGAAGTTATAAAGGTAGATGGATATTCCGCCACCGACGCGATCGATCACCTCGGAGAAATACGCCAGCAGGCCATCATCCGACGGGTTCTTGTAGTAGAACGGTGGCAGCAGCAGCGCGCCGCGGCAACCGATGTCACGCGCCTTCTTGGTCAGCAGCACGGTGTCGGTGATCGCGGTCGTTCCGGTGCCGGGCAACATCTTCGCGCCGGGCACGCCGCGGCCAACCAACCCGTCCAGTAGCTCCAGCCGCTCGCTGATCCCCAAACTGTTCGCCTCGCCGGTGGTGCCCATCACCGCCAGGCCGTTGCAGCCGTTGGCCATCAGCCAGTGGCAATGCGCGGCGGTGCGATCGAGGTCGACCGACAGATCGTGGCGCATCGCGGTCAGCACCGCGGCATTCACACCACCGTAGAGCGCAGTCTTCATCATCGGACGAACTCCTATGTCGGTCGCCTGGGCCGAGGTACACGCCCTGGCCAGTCGACGATGTGGCCTTCAAGCATGCCGGCGTTGCGCTCACTGATCGCGCGGCCGCGCACGGAAACCCCGGCGGTGTGTACCGTATTCGGGTCGCCGGACACCAGGGGGTGCCACCAGGCGAGGTCCTTGCCCTCGTCGAGGCGGCGATAGGCGCAGGTGGGGGGCAGCCAGTCGATCTGGCGCAGTTCCTCCGGCGTCAGGCTGACGCAATCGGGCACGCGGGCCTGGCGGTGCTTGTAGTCGCTGCAGCGGCAGGTGCCGAGGTCGAGCAGATGGCAGGCGACCTCGGTGTAGGACAGGGCGCCGGTGTCTTCCTCCCGCAGCTTGTGCAGGCAGCAGCGGCCGCAGCCGTCGCACAGGGATTCCCATTCGGCCCGCGTCATGTCGTCGAGACGCTTGGTCTTCCAGAACGGGGGAGCGGCGGGCATCTGTGCAGGTTACCGCGAGTGGCGTTCCGATGATATCCGGGCGGCGTGGGCTGTCGGGCCGCCGCGCGCTCCCGTGCGGTTGCCTCCGCTCACCCGGACTCCGTTACGCAAGACAGGGGACTCAAATTTGGAATTTCCCTGACAGGTTGACCGCATCGGTGCCGACCCGATCATCGCACAGTTCGCAATCGGCGCCCGCATGCACCGCGAAGACACCAAGGCGCCAAGACGTCGACGGCGCGAACACGTCATCAGATCTCTCCCAATTGCCAATTTTCTTGGCGGCATGGCGTTCATTTTATGGCTCCGCCCCGAACCGCGGACGACACGAATTCGAAATGCGATTGCCCTGCCCGCAAGGGGAGAGGGAAGATGAGCAGGATCAGGCGCGCATCGCCATGTCGGTGTCGCGCATCAAGATCTGCGCGAACGTGCCGGTCACCGCGGCATGATGCGCGACTGCCGCGGGCGACATGTCGGTGTCGGGTCTTTGTTCCTGCTCGAAATGATGGAACCGGTCCTCGCCGCGCACCAGCGTCGCCCAATCGCGGCTGCCGGCTATCTGGCGCACCCGGGTCGGGATGTAACGGATCGCGAAGCCAATCCGTCGCGTCTCCGAGGGGTTCGGGTCTGAGCCATGGATCAGCCGCACATGGTGCAGCGACATCTCGCCGGCCCCGAGTTCCAGCGCCACCGCCTGCCGGTCATCCACTTGCACCATGATCTCCTGCCCGCGGCTCAGCAGGTTGTCGGCGGCGAAGGTGTCCCGGTGCGGCACCTGGTTCAGGTGATGCGTGCGCGGAATCACTCGCATCGCCCCGTTCGCCAGAGTGCTGTCGGACAGCGCCACCCAGGCGGTGATGATGTCGGGCGGTTCCAGCCCCCAATACGTGCTGTCCTGGTGCCAGGACACGTATCCCGGGTCGCGCGCGTTCTTGATGAAAAAGCTTGAACTCCAGCACAGAATGTCGGGGCCGATCACATCTTCCACCGCGTCCAGGATGCGCGGATGGCGGATCAGGTCATTCAGCCAGGTGAACAGCAGATGCGACTTGTGGCGCAGCGGCCCCTTCATGCCCTCGGCGCCGGCTTCATATGCTTCCAACTGGGCGCGCGCCGCAGCGGCCTCGGCGGTGCTGAGCGCCGGCACGGGTGCGTAATAACCCTGCGCCTGGTACTGCTGGATCGCAGCCTGTGTGAGTGCCTTCATCGCGGCGTCCTCCCCCAGCGCCCAGGCTGGGTCCGCCCGGCCGCCGGCGTCAAGCCACCTCAACCGTCGCTGTTGCCGCCGATTTGCGGTAGGCCGCAAGCACCGCGTCCCTCGGCCCATCCGCGCGCACCCGGCCCTGGTCCATCCACAGCACCCGCGTGCACCACTCCTCGACTGCGGCCAGCATATGGCTGGACAGCACGAGGATCTCGGCGCCACGCACCATGTCCTCCAGCCGTCCGCGCGCCCGCTCCATGAAGGCGGCATCGCCCGCCAGGAACCACTCATCCATCAGCAGGATCTGCGGGCGGATCGCGGTGGCCAACGCGAAGCCCAGCCGCACCAGCATGCCGGAGGAATAGATGCGCACCGGCAGGTCAAGGAAATCGCCCAGCTCCGCGAACTCGGCGACGTCCTCCTCCAGCCGCGGCAGCACACTGCGCGGCAGCCCGTTGTACAGGCCGCGCAGCATGATGTTCTCCCGCCCGGTCAGGTCGGGGTTCATGCCGAGCTGGGGATCGAGCAGGGCGTTGAGACTGCCCTCGATCGTCACCCGTCCCATCACCGGCTCATAGATGCCCGCGAGCGTCCGCAGCAGCGTGGTCTTCCCGGCACCATTGGCGCCCACCAGCCCCAGCCGGTCGCCACTGCGCAGCGTGAAGTTGATATCACGCAACGCCTGCACACCCGGTCGTTGCTGCGCGTCGCGCCCCAGCCGCCCGGTTGCCACGGCAAACACCGTCTTCTTCAGGCTGCGGCTGTTGCCGTGATACAGCGGGAAGAACACCGAGACATTTTCCGCGTCGAGCCGTGGGTTGGGGCGCATGCTCAGATCCAGAACGGCACACGGCCGCGTGCCCGGGTGAACAACCACCAGCTGAGGGCCAGTAGCACCGCGCTGTAGCCCAGCGCGGCGCCCCAGACGGTCGCTGTCGGCATCTCTCCCAGCAGCGGCGCGCGCACGATCTCCAGCAAATCGAAGAACGGGTTGAACGGCAGCACCCAAACACGGGCGCCCAACTGCTCCGGCTTCCACATCACCGGTGTGATGAAGAACGCGATCTGCGTGATGCTGGCGACGATCGGCGGAATGTCCCGAAACCGCGCGCCCACAGCTCCCAGCAACACGCAGATGGCCAGCGAGTCCACCAACCACAGCGCGATCCCCGGCAGGCATAGCAGGGCCATCACGCCCGGCGAGACCGCGAAGATCAGGTCGACCGCCACGATCACCACCACGTTGTGCGCCAACACCAGCAGATTGCGCACCAGCACCCGCAGCGCATGCACGAACAGCGGCATGCGCACGGAGCGGATCACGACCTCCGACTGTGTGAAGCAGGCGCAGGCATCCGCGATCAGCAGGCCAAGAAAGGCCCACAGCACCTGGGACAGAGCCAGGAATGGCAAATACGTCCGAACATCCATATGGAACAGCGCGCCATACAGCAGGCCCAACGCGCCGATCATCACCGCGGTGGACAAGGTCAGCCAGAACGGTCCCAGCAATGACCCACGATACCGCAACCGGATGTCGAGCCAGCCCAACGTGAGGGCCAAGCGCCAGAGAGTCAGCCCCTCCCGCAGATCCCGCACCGCCAGTGCCGCCAGGTGTCGGCGCGAACGGTCGCCGTGCAGTTCCAGCGCGACGTCACGCGCGGTGATGCTAGGGGCGTTGGCGGGGGCGGCACTCATTGCGCGACGGCCGATACAAGAACCACCGCACCGCGGCAACCCGCAGCCCCGCCAGAACAATGCGGCAACGCCAGGAAGGTCAGGGCTTCGCCCCGAACCCCCTCAGGAGACAGCGTGCCCTGGCCGGGTGCAGGGGCGCCGCCGCTGGCTTGCTTCGCTTCGCCCGATGGCCCTGGTCGCGGGCATGACAGGATCGTCATGTCGACGGCATGACAGGGCGCATGGCGCGCTGGTAGACTGGCTGCATGTTCATTCTTCGCAGTTCCCGCGCGGTGTTGCTGGCGATGACGCTGCTCTCCGCCTGTGCCGCCGCCGATCCCTCGTCTGATCCGGCGGCCCCGCTCGCCGATGGGTCGGGTGACGGGGTCTATGGTGCCTTCCTGATGGGCCAGTTCGCCATGGGCGAGGGCGATGCCAATGAGGCCGCCGCGGAATATCTGCGGGCCTTGGCCGCGGATCCGAGCAGTGCCGACCTGGCCCAGCATGCCTTCATCGCCAGCGCGCTGAGTGGCCGCCAGGAGGCGGTGCAGTTGGCACGGGAGCTGCCGGACAACCAGGCGGCGCAGTTGCTGCTGGGGGATACCGCGGCGCGGTCCGGCGATTGGGCGGCGGCGGAGCAGCAGTTCCGCGCATTGCCGCGGCAGGGCCTGGGACAGTTGCAGCCGTTGCTGGTGGCCTGGGCGCAAGCCGGCGCCGGACATACCGACGCGGCGATTGCCACCTTGCGGCCGCTGATCGACTCTCGTCGCTTTGGCGGCGCCTATGCCCTGCATGCCGCGATGATCCTGGACCTTGCCGACAACAAGCCCGAGGCCGCGCACTACTACCAGCTCGCGCAGCGGGAGTTCCCCGGGCTTGATCTGCGGCTGGTGCAGATCTTCGCGAGCTGGGAGATGCGGGACGGTCATCCGGCCGACGCCATGCATCTGCTGGGGCAGGTGTCGGACGGCGCGCCCTATCTGCAATTGGCGCTGCCGGGCCTGATGGCCGACTTGAACAAGCGCGTGATTACCCGCCCCACGGACGGAATCGCTGAGGCGTATCTGGCTCTGGCGGGTTCGCTGCGGCAGCAGGATGCCGGCGACTTCGCGATGCTGCTGCTGCGTTTCGCGCTCGACCTACGCCCGGATCTGACGGCGGCGCGGCTGATGGCCACCGAGATCCTAACCGAGCAGCACCATCCGGACTATGCGCTGCAGATGCTGGCACCGATCGCGAACGATGATCCGCTGGGTGCGCCGGCGCGGCTGCAGCGCGCGATGCTGACCGACCGCTTGGGGCGCACCGACGAGGCACTGAAGCAACTGGATCGGCTGGGGCAGGATTACCCGACCAGCCCGCTGCCGCCGGAGCAGGCCGGCGATATCTTGCGTGTGAAGGGGCGCTTTCCCGAGGCAATCACCGCCTACGACGAGGCTATCGCCCGGGTAAAGACGCCGTCGGCCGGGGATTGGGCGTTGTTCTATTCGCGCGGCATCGCCTACGACCGGGCGCATGACTGGCCGAAGGCGGAGGCGGATTTCCAGCACGCGCTGACCTTGGCGCCGGATCAACCGGCAGTGCTGAATTACCTGGGCTATAGCTGGGCCGACGCTGGGCTGCATCTGAAGCAGGCGCGGCAGATGATCGAGAAAGCGGTGCAGCAGCAGCCGAACGACGGCGCGATCGTCGACAGCCTGGGCTGGGTGATGCTGCGCGATGGCGACACCAAGAACGCGGTGAAGACGCTGGAGCGTGCGGTGGAGCTGGAGCCGCAGGATGCGACGATCAATGGGCATCTGGGTGATGCCTATTGGGCGGCGGGCCGCAAGCTGGAGGCGACGTTCCAGTGGCGCCGCGCGCTGACATTGAATCCGGAACCCGAGGACAAGGCGAAGCTGGAGGCGCGGCTGACCACCGGCCATCCCCCGGCGGTGGCCGGACGTCCGTAGCGCCGCGTGTCAGGTGACTGGATCAGTGCGGTCGCGCCCGCGAAGGTCAATCTGTACTTGCATGTGACGGGGCGGCGGGCGGACGGCTACCATCTGCTTGATAGCGTGGCGGTATTTCCCGCCGTGGGCGATGTGCTGCGCGCGGCGCCGGCCGAGGGGTTGTCGCTGACGGTGGGCGGGCCGTTCGGTGCCGCGCTGGCAGGTGACCCCGACAATCTCGTGTCGCGGGCGGCGCTGGCGCTGGCGGCGATGATACCGGGCCACGCAACAGGGGCGCGGCTGGAGCTGGACAAGCACTTGCCGCTGGCATCGGGGATTGGTGGCGGTTCAGCCGATGCAGCGGTGGCGCTGCGGCTGCTGGCGCGGCTGTGGGGCGTGGAGATGGACCTGTCGGACCTTGCCCTGACGCTGGGCGCGGACGTGCCGGTGTGCCTGGCGAGCGTGCCGACCCGCATGGCGGGCATTGG
Source organism: Acetobacteraceae bacterium (assembly GCA_035486355.1). Classification (GTDB taxonomy): domain Bacteria; phylum Pseudomonadota; class Alphaproteobacteria; order Acetobacterales; family Acetobacteraceae; genus Palsa-883. The sequence goes on along the minus strand of DATHNE010000024.1, from coordinate 9,682 downwards.
GGAGGAGCTGGGTCCGGCGCCAGCGCTGCCGGCATGCGGCATGGTGCTGGTCAATCCCGGCGTTGCGGTGGCCACTCCGGCAGTGTTCCGGGCGCGGACGGGCGATTTCTCCGCGCCGGCCGTGTTGCCGGAGGGATGGGACGATGCGGCGGCGATCGCGGCGGATCTGGCCCGGCTGCACAACGATCTGCAACCGCCGGCGATCGCGTTGTGCCCGGTGATTGCCGACGTGCTGGCGGCGTTGACCGAGACATCTGGATGCCTCCTGGCGCGGATGAGCGGGTCCGGCGCCACCTGCTTCGGGCTGTTCGCTGACGTGGCCTCGGCAGGGACGGCGGCGCGCGCATTGGCGCGGCCCGGCTGGTGGTGCTGGGGCGGCGCCCTGGGCGGGTCAGACACTGGTGGATCACACGCCTGAGGCTTTACGTGCCGTGAATCGCCGCCTATCACCCGGCGCCGGATGGGGCGTCGCCAAGCGGTAAGGCAACGGATTTTGATTCCGTCATACGGAGGTTCGAATCCTCCCGCCCCAGCCAAACCAGATATGTGCTCAGGCGAAATGGTGCCAGTCGGACCAGCCAACCGAGCCGCGATCGCCGCGGTTTCAGCCAATGAATCAAAGGGTTGGCGGAGTGCGGTGGTGAGGACCCTGTGCTGCCACGTCGCGTTCGAAACCACGAATGTCAGCAGCTTGAACTTTTCCTCGGGGCCTTGCTGGTCGAAGAGCCGCCGGGCGTCCTGGGCCAGTTCGAGGAGCCGAACACCGTCTGCGAGATCGTCCCTGTCCGCCGTATCGATCAGGCCGAGCTCATGCTCGCAGCGTAGCTGTTCGTCGCGCCATCGAGCGGACATGCGCTGGACGAGGCGTCCTCAATCTTGCCATCGCACTTGTCGATATACATGGCGTGGATGCGGTTCTGGAGACGCTCCCACTCCGCGCGATGGCGCTGGATCGCTGCGTCGCATTCTTGTTTTTGTTCGGCATGGCTGTTGCGCAGCGCCGTCCGTATCCACTCAAAGACCTTTTCGTTGAAGTGGAGGCTCCCGAGCACTTTTGAGAACTGGGCTTCGAGCACCTCTTCACGCACATAGGGCTCGCCGCATTTTCCCTTGACGCCCGTGCAGTGGTCGTAGACGTACTTTCCTTTCTTGCGCTCGCCGACGAGCGAACATCCGCAGTTTCCGCAGGCGATGAGATGCGAGTAGGTGAACTCGTGTTTTGCGTGTCGATGCCTCGTAGCATGCCGGCCGTCCAGGGCGACCTGCGCGTTCCCATAACGCCAGGACAATGAGGGCTTTGTGCTGGCCCCGGAAGCGGCACCCTTTCCATTCAAATTCGCCTGATTAGATGCGGTTGCGCAGAACCGCCTGAAAGGCGCTGACCGGCACCGCTGCTCCGGTTCCGTGGTAGGTCAGCCCCATAGAGCGGGCATTTTCTGCAACCTCCTTGAGTGACATGGTGCCCGTCGCATACCAGTAGAACATGTGCGCAACGATCGGCGCTACTTCGGGGTCGGGCTCGATGATCGTCTTGCCATGCGGTGCCGTGACGTTTCGGTATCCCAGGGGCGCCTTGGTTGGCCAGATGCCTTGCTCCGCCTTCTCCTGCATTCCCTTGCGTGCTTCCTCCGAGAGATTGTCGATGTAGGTCTTGGCCATCAGTACCTTGATGCCATGCATGCATTTCTCGGAAGAGCGAGAGTCACGAGAAAGCCTTCTTTCACGAAGTGGATATCAACCTCGAGTTCGTCGAACGTGACCCAGTCTTTGAGGTTGCGATAAAGCCATGGGTCTTCTCCACCAGCAGGGTGCGGATACCTGGGTACTTGAGGAAATATTTCACCATCTCGCCGAAGCTGGTACGTCCACTCTGTCGTGCCGTCTCGATGTCGACATATTCGTTGAGGATGGTGATGCCGTTCGTCGCGGCGTATTCGCGCAGCAATTTAAGCTGAGTGGGAATCGAGAAGCCTTCCTTCTCCTGCTCCTTGAGATGAAGTGGGAGACCCTAGCAACAGCATGGATGAGTCGGTTCCGCCGTTCGGATGGCGATCAGCAAGAAACCCGGTGGTGTTGGGCCTGAGTAGAAGTACCCGGTTGCAAGCTGAGAGGATTTCATTCGACTCTGGCGATACCGGAACAAGGCGCCTGCGAATGCGGTCTGCGATCTCATCATCACACCGCAATGCGATAGTTCTAACACCTAAATTCCTCGCGCTCCGCTGCATATGCCGTGACTTTGCCAATCTGGTTGTTCTGAAGAAAGAGCGTGATCAGTCAGTACAAGTCGACGTCAAGGCGAACAAAATCGGCGACTCGAGGGAGAGCCGCCAGCGGGGGGATGCGCGCTCACGTCGGTGGCAGTATCCGCAAACGCCGATCGCGTGGTGGTCGACGCTGATCGTACTGTGCAGCGTTCTGCTTCTGCCACTGCTCGTAGTGGATGTGCCGCCACTGCTGGACTATCCAAATCATTTGGCACGGGTCTACGCACTGACATGGGGTCAGCAGAATGCGGTCCTCTCCGCAATGTATGCGCCGCATTGGGCAATCATCCCGAACCTCGCGGTCGACCTTGTCCTGCCGCCGCTGCTTTGGATCCTGCCGGTTCACGTTGCTGGGCGGATCCTCCTTGCGATGACACTTTTGCTGCCGGTGGTCGGCACAGTACTCTACAGCAACGTCACATTTGGCAGACGGTCCTACTGGTCGATCGCGGTTTGCCTGGTCGCTTCCAACGGTCTCTTTCTGCTTGGTTTTATCAACTTTCAACTCGGCATTGGGTTGGCGTTGGTCTGCGCCGCCATCTGGATGGCCTGCCGTGAGACGCATGCTACGCTCACAGCCGCTATCGGCGCCATCTGCGCCGTGCTGTTGTTCTTCAGTCACTTAATGGGATTAGCATTTTTTTTCATCTTGCTTGGCTCGTACGAGGCTGAGCGATCATGGATAGCGTATCGACGAGGTGGGTCATTGCTGGCGGTGATCGGCCGCCGCGGGACGCTGCTGCTCCCAGCCGTTACGATGTCGCTGGCTCTTTACACGGCATCCGAATTTGCCAGAGTTAGCAATGTCATCGTCTGGGAAACGGTCCACGACAAGCTGATCCGCGCAGCGATGTCGCTGATCAACTACAACCTTCCACTCGATATGCTCAGTGCTGGTTTGCTCGCGGCGTTCCTCTTGACCTGCGCGGCACGACGGCTGATCCGCATGCCGCTGCGGTCGGCTGTTTCGCTCGGGGTAGTTGGTGCGCTGTACGTTGCAGCTCCACTCGGGTTCAAGGGCACCGGCTATATCGACGCTCGTTTTGCCGTCATGTTTGGCTTCCTTGTTTTCGCCGGTATCCGGCCGACCCGTCTGGCGCCGCGCACCGCGTTGCTTGTCGGCTTCGCCGTCGTGGGTCTGTTCGGCATCCGCACGTCAGAGGTCGCCGCCATCTGGTACGCACACAATCGCGACCTTACCGAATTGCGGGATGTCATCTCCGTGGTCGAACCCGGTAGCCGCGTTCTGGTCGCCACAGTCGACGACAGCGAGGTTGCCCCGGCCGAGCGCGACTTCCTGCGGCGGCAGTATCTGTCGGACGGCACGCGGCTGGACGCGCACACTGCCGCACTTCTATTGATTGAGCGTGACGCGTTCTGGACCTTCCTGTTCGCAAACCCCGACCAGCAGCCCATCGAACTTCGCTCGCCCTTTCGAGAAATCGCTGCGCGAACGATCGGCATGCCGACGATCCGCCTGCTGTCGGCCTCCGCACCCATTCCCGCGGATTTACCCGGCTTTCCGATGGAGGGCCAGTGGTCATGCTGTTACGATTACGTGCTGTTGCTGGAGGCGGGTGCCCGGCCCGAGTTCTCCAACGGCAACCTGCAACTGCTCCGCAAATCCGACTATGCGGATCTATTTCGCATCTCGCGTTCCCTGCCCAACGCAGCCAGGGCCGTTGGGCGACGCGCCGACTTGGCGCAATGATCTTGGAGCTCCGGCGTTGCACCCGGGTTGTGCCTATGGCGCGATCCCTGCTCGACGGCACATTTCTGAAAGACAACGGCGCCCAGCGCACGAGAATCGGGGTGACCGGGCGCTGCCAAGTGGTGATGCCCTACTATCCCTAAGCGGCCAGCAGCCGTCCCACGTCGTCCAACGTGAGGCGAAACCCGGGGTGCGGCGCGGCGCAATGAGTTCGATATGTGTTGAGGAAGGCCAGCCACGATAGGACCAAACCGGCCGACTTTGGCTTGGGTGATACCTTCCAGTCGGTCCGGCATCACGTGCGCGGAACCAGAGCCTTCGTTTATTTGCGAGCTGCACACGGATCGCAGCTGTCGCTTAGCTAGACGCCTCGAGGCAATGACGTTCGGTTTGGCTGAGTTGCAGTACGAAACATCTGAACCTGCGAATGGTGCTGCTCAGCAGGGTGTTGGCCACTGCTAGCGCGTCGCGGAAGGGCAAGAGCTGGCCGTAAACGGACCGGCCGCATTGGGCAATCGGCACGCTGGAGCGAACGTTCGCGTGTGCACGACCCGGTAGCAGCTTTCGGTCAAAAGTCGAGGGTCGATTTTGGGTCGCCGATGACCTGTCGGACCGGTCGTTGGGATGCCCGGGTGGGGGCTGGATGTGGAGGGCGGACCGTCATCGTTCGAGGATCTGGCTCGTCGTTGAGCAACCGGACAGCATCGCTCCTGCGTAGATTCCGAACCTAGTGCCCGACGCCCGTGCCGCTCACAATGGCACACGATGTGCCATGTCACACAAAATACCCCCTCGACCACGGCGGGTGGCCGCGAAAATCGCCTGACCGTGGCAATCCATGAAGGCGGCCTAATGACAAAAAAGCCGACCGTAAGCCTGCCCCACCTGACGAAAGCCCCCACCGGTATCGAGGGCCTTGATGAAATAACCGGCGGCGGGCTGCCGGCGGGGCGGCCCACGCTCGTCTGCGGCACCGCCGGGTGCGGCAAAACCATGCTCGCCATGGAATTCCTCGTGCGCGGGGCGACGCAGTTCAGCGAGCCGGGCGTGTTCATGATGTTCGAGGAAAACGCCGCGGAACTCACTGCCAATGTGCGCTCGCTCGGCTTCGATCTCGCAAAGCTCGTGGCGCAGAAGAAAATCGCGCTCGACTATGTCCATATTGAGCGCAGTGAGATCGAGGAGACTGGTGAATACGATCTCGAAGGACTCTTCATCAGGCTCGGACATGCCATCGATTCCATCGGTGCGAAACGCGTGGTTCTCGACACGGTCGAGGCGCTGTTCGCCGGTCTGCCCAATCACGCCGTGCTGCGGGCAGAGCTGCGTCGCCTGTTCCGCTGGCTGAAGGATCGCGGCATGACCGCGGTCATTACCGGCGAGAAGGGTGAAGGAAGCGCGATCACGCGGTATGGCCTTGAGGAATACGTCGCCGACTGCGTCATCATCCTGGACCAGCGCGTCCAGGAGCAGATTTCGACCCGCCGTCTTCGCGTGCTGAAATATCGCGGCACGGTCCATGGCACCAATGAATATCCGTTCCTCATCGGTGCGCACGGGTTCTCCGTGCTGCCGATCACGTCGCTGCAACTCGATCACCAGGTATCCCCACAGCGTATCCCCACCGGCATCCCGCGCCTCGACGAAATGCTGGGCGGCAAAGGGGTCTATCGTGGCAGCAGCGTGCTCGTCTCCGGTTCGTCCGGCACTGGCAAGAGCAGCGTCGCCGCGAAGTTTATCGAAGCCGCCTGCCAACGCGGTGAACGGGCATTGTTCTTCGCCTATGAGGAATCGACCGCGCAGATCGTTCGCAACATGCGCTCCGTCGGCATCGACCTGGGACAGTGGGTGAAAAAGGGGCTGCTCGAAATTCACGCCTCTCGTCCAACGCTGCTGGGGCTGGAGCAGCATCTGGTGATGATGCACGACCTCGTCCGCGCCTTCCAGCCGACCGTGGTCGCCGTCGATCCGATCAGCAATCTCACCATGGCGTACGATGACGCCGATGTGAAGCCGACGCTGATGCGACTCATCGACTTCTTGAAGAAAGAACAGATCACCGCAGTCTTTACCAGTCTGACCAGCGGCGGAGATTCCACATCCGCGCCGGAGGATACCCAGCGCGGCGTATCCTCATTGATGGATACCTGGCTGATGCTGTGCAATGTCGAGTTCACCGGGGAACGCAACCGCACAATCTTCGTGCGGAAATCCCGCGGCATGGCGCATTCGAATCAGGTCCGCGAGTTCGTTCTGAGCGACAGGGGAATCGACCTGGTGGATGTGTATCTTGGCGGCGATCGCGTGTTGACCGGCAGCGCCCGCATCGCGCGTGAAGCGCAGGAACGCGCTGCCGCCACGCTGAGTGTGCAGGATCATCAACGCAAGCTGCGGCAGCTCGCGAGCCGGCGCAAGGCGATCGAGGCGCAGATCGCCGCGTTGCAGGCCGAGGTGGAGGCGGAGACCGAGGAGGTGCATTTTGTCATCGCGCAGGAGACCTTGCAGGAGAAAGCCACGCACCTGAATGCCGATGCGATGGCGCAACAGCGTGGCAGCCCGACCAACGGCTCTGGTGCATTGAAAGCAAAACCATGAGTTTTGGTGCATCGGCATCGACTTATCAGGCAACGGGCGCCGCCGTCGCCTTCCAACTGCGCCTCTACGTCGCCGGCCCGACCGCGAAATCCCGCACCGCCGCCGCCAATCTGCGACGCATCTGCGAGACGCACCTCGCCGGGCAGTACCGCATTGAGGTGATCGACCTGAGCAAGAACCCGCGTCTCGCCGCCGGCGACCACATTCTCGCCCTGCCGACGCTGGTGCGCCAATTGCCGAAACCGATCAAGAAAATCATCGGCGATCTGTCCAACGAAGCCCGCGTGCTCGTCGGACTCGACATACAGCCGATCAGGGCCTGAGGTCACATGGAAAAGAATTCCCCTTCCATGATCGGGTCTGGTGCGACCGAAGCCCTTGCCGCGGCGTCCACCCCCTCCCGTTATGTTCTGCGGCTCTACATTGTTGGCGCCACGACCCGTGCCGCGCGGGCGATCTCCAACATCCGCAAGATTTGCGAGGAGCATCTGGCAGGACGCTACGACCTGGACATCGTGGACATCGCGCAGCACCCGGCGTTGGCCGAGGGCGACCAAATCGTTGCCGTGCCGACCTTGATCAAAAAATCGCCGCTCCCGCCTCGCCGGTTCATTGGCGACATGTCGCACACCGAACGTATTCTGCTCGGGCTCGATCTGCCCAAGGCGGCAGCACAGCATGCGTTGGCAAGCAGAAACTGACCCTGTCCGCGCATGACATCGCCCCTCGAATCGACACTGATCGCGGAAAACGCTGATCTGCGCGCGCGGCTGGAGACAGCGGAAGAAACCCTGCGCGCGATCGGCGGCGGCGAAGTGGATGCGCTTGTGGTGGAGAGCGTTGCGGGTCCGCAGGTCTACACTTTGCAAGGCCTCGATGCCGAAACGAGCCGCCTGCGTGGCAATATGCTGGCACAGGTCAGCGATGCCGTCATTGCCGTCGATGACGACGATCGCATCATCTATTTCAACGCCGCCGCGGAACACCTTTACGGTGTCACCGCCTCTGCGGCGCTCGGACGAACCCGTTCGACGATCCATGGATTGCGATGGCAGCGTCCCGACGACGCAGCCGCCGCGACGACTGCCCTGCGCGAGCGTGGCGAATGGCGCGGCGAAAAGATCCATATCACCCAGGATGGTCGCGAACTGAACGTCGAGTCGAGCATTACGGTACCGCGGAGGGTTGCTGGACAGCCGGCCAGCTTGCTCGTCGTCATTCGCGATGTGACCGAGCGCACAAAGCACGAGGAAAAGATCCGGTTTTCGGAAATTCGCTATCGCCGCCTCTTTGAAGCGGCACATGATGGGATTCTTATCGTCGACCCGCGCACGCGCAAAATCATCGACGCCAATCCGTTCATGACGCAGATGCTGGGCTATCCGCATGACCAGTTGGTCGGGAAGGAACTCTTTGAGATCGGCCTCTTCAAGGACCAGGCCGCCAGCCAGGAAATGGTCCGGCAACTGACGCAGGAAAACGAGGTGCGCTACGAAAACTTGCCACTCGAAAGCCTGGACGGACGACATCAGGAAGTCGAAATCGTCGCCAACCTGTATGACGAAGGTGACTGCTCGGTCATCCAATTCAACATCCGCGACATCACTGAGCGCAAGCGATCCGAGGAGCACGTCAAGCTGCTGATCGCCGAGGTCAATCACCGTGCCAAAAACCTGCTCGCCGTGGTGCAGGCCGTCACCCAGTTGACATCGAAATACGGCAATCCCGCAACCTTCGCCGCGCGCCTGACCGACCGCATCGACGCGCTCGCCGCCGGTCAGGACCTATTGGTCAAGAGCCAATGGCAGGGCGTGGAATTATCGGATCTTGTTGTGGCTCAGCTCGCTCATTTCGAGGATCTGATCGGCGCGCGCGTACTGATCGAGGGCCCACGTGTGCGGCTGACCACCGCCGCCGCACAGGGCATCGGCATGGCGCTGCATGAACTCGCCACCAACGCCGCGAAGTACGGGGCGCTATCAACTCCAGCGGGAACCGTACGCATCGCCTGGCAAATCACCACCGCCGCGACGCCAGCATTTGCGATGTCGTGGCTGGAAGAGGGGGGCCCGAAGGTGGCGGTGCCGACCGGGAAAGGTTTCGGCCAGATCGTCATCGGACGCATGGCCCAGGCGGCGATCGACGGCATTGCCGAGATCACTTTCGGGGAAAGCGGTCTCGCGTGGCACCTGAGTGCGCCGGTGGAGAATGCGTTGGTATTAACCGAGATCGGAACGATCGATGAGTTCGCACACAATCGTCCCTGCTGATCAGCATCCGCGCATCCTTATTGTCGAGGACGAGCCAATGCTCGCATTCGCGATCGAGGATATGCTGATCGAAGGTGGTTTCAGGATCGCGGGTGTGGCGCGAAACTTGGCGACAGCACTCGCGATCATAGAAAGCGGCGTCTGCGATGCGGCCATCCTTGACGCCAATCTGTCGGGCGTAAGCGCGGCGCCCGTGGCGTCAGCACTGGCGTTACGCGGAGTGCCGTTCCTCATCTTGTCCGGCTATTCGCCCGAGCAACAGCCAAGTGCTTTTTCCGGGGCGCTTCGGCTTCAGAAGCCGTGTCGGCCAGATCGTCTCCTTCGGACTTTACGCGGCATCCTGCCAGACCAATAAGGCGATTGCGAATGTCTCCGTCGAGCCCGGACATGCATCCACTCAGGCCGCCTGCCGCTGATCCAGCCGGTGTCGGATATCTGTGATGTTCCATGACAACACGCCGGTACCAACCTGATCAAATGGTCGGCGATGCGGAGGGAGATCTTTCGAGAGTATCCGGAATCTGCCCGCAGTAGGCGTCTGAGCAACCATGCCTCACGTGGTCTGACGTCTGCGTTCGAACGGCGGCGAGGTGGTCTAGAACGACATGCCTTGGGCGCAGGACCGTCAACTGAGCCGGCTTCACCTGCAAGGTCAAGCCTGCTCAATTTCTACGCGTCCGTCGTTTCCGTCAGATGGAGCGCGTCCTCGACGTCGATGCCAAGACAACGGACCATCCCTCGATCTTGGTGTGGCCGATTTGGAGCCGTAACGGCTCATATCACGCCGGCGGCGGATAGTGGCCGATTTCTCGGCGTGGCTCTTTGCTATCGTCTCGGAT
>DATHNE010000023.1:0-7680 GCA_035486355.1 Acetobacteraceae bacterium | reverse complement strand
TGGATCAATCCGTGTCCGATCGGCGGTTCGCCCGGGGTTTTGCCCCTCTTACGGCAATTTGAATTAAGTTACTGAATTCACACTTCGGGCCACGATCTGCCTTTTTGCTGCCATGAGTCCCCCCCATGTTGCGGTGCGGCGGAGGATGATCCGCCGGATCCCACCGAGGTATCGATCATGGCACGCCTCAAAGCCCGGATGCATCCGGGTAGGGTATTGCGCGAGGAATTCATGGAACCCATGCAGCTCAGCGCAAGCGAATTGGCGGCCGCGCTCGATGTCACGCCCAACCGCATCACCGCCATCATCGACGATCGCCAGCCTGGGTCTCTGACCTCCGACATCGCACTGCGGTTGGCGCGTCGGTTCCGCACCAGCCCGCAGTTCTGGCTCGGACTGCAGAACGCGTACGATCTCTCGATGGCGCAGGCGGAACTGGGCGCCGAGATCGAGGCGCGCATCCAGCCGCTACCGGCGTAGCTGCCCAGGTTTCCTGCCGCTGGCGTCCGCCGTGCCCGCCCCTCAGGGCGCGCTACGCACCACGCGCCCAGGGGAATTTCGGGCATCTGCGGCTCTTCCATCGGCATGTCGTCGGATACCGGCGGCACCGGTTCACCAACGCCCGGTAGGCGCAATGTCAGCACATTGCCGCGCACCGCACGGCAGGTGGCCTCCAGCGTTCCGCCCGGCAGGGCAACACATTCCTCAATCCGCCGGAGCGATACCCTCAGTCGCATGGGATCTCCCGGCGCTCCATCGTCGGTGATCGTGGTGTGAACGCGACCGCCGTGCCAATGCGCGCACAGCAGGACACCGCCACCCGGCGCGCGGCCAATCGCATGGGTCATTACCTCGACCAGGCGCTGCCGCAACGCGTAGGGATCGCTCCAGATCTTGAGCCCGGGTTGGAGCACCACTTGCAGCTCCATCCTGTTCTCGGCGGCCAGATCACGCAGCGCGCCGATTGCCGCGCCAAACTCGCGCTCGACATCCAATGCACGGGACGCGAGCAGCAGGAGCGCCGTTTCCTCCGGCGGCTGAGCCGGAACGCAAAGCCGGGCCGACAGCGTGCGGCAGGCGCGGGGCGGGCTGTGCGGCGTGGCAGGCGCGTAAAAGCAGCCAACAGCGACCTACCCCGTCGCGGCGCCCCTCCGGCAGCGAGCAATTCAATGGTTGTCATCGCAACCGCCCCCGGTCCCCGTTGAGAGTGTCCCGGCTGCTCGCCACGTCTCCGTTAATTCTCCATTACTCAAATCATAAATCTGGCGTCACGTGCCGGACCGGATGGCTCACTATCGCCGCAGTTCCATTTGGATCGGCCCCTCCCGGCGCCCATGGGTGAACTGGTCGACCACCTGATTGCCGCTGGTCATCAGTTGCTCGGCAGGGCCACTCCATGCGATGCGACCATGGTGGAGCATGGCGGCGACATCGCCGATACGTCGGGCGCTCGCCATGTCATGGGTGATCGCCAGAGCGGTTGAGCCGAGACGTTTGACGCAATCCACGATCAGTCCGTCGATGATGGCCCCCATGATGGGATCCAGCCCGGTGGTCGGCTCATCGAAAAATAGGACGTCCGGCTGCGCCGCGATCGCGCGCGCCAGGGCAACACGCTTTTGCATCCCGCCAGACAGTTCCGCCGGTGACAGCAGGCCCACCGACTCGGCCAGGCCGACCTGCGCGAGATAATCGCCCGCCGCGGCGCGGGCCGTGCGGCGTGTGAGCCGCCTTTGGGCCAAGAGACCGAACGCCACGTTCTCCCAGACCGGCAGGCTGTCGAACAGCGCGCCATTCTGAAACAGCATGCCAATCCGCTGACGCAGGGTCTCGCGCTCGCGCTGTGGCAATGTCAGAAGATTGCGCCCGTCGATCTCGATCGTGCCTGCGTCAGGCTCGAGCAGGCCCAGGATGCATTTCAGCAGCACTGACTTGCCCGATCCGGAGCCACCGATCACCACCATCGACGTCCCCGCCATGACATCGAGATCGACGCCGTCGAGCACCTGTTTGTCACCGAAGCGCTTGCAAAGCCCACGCAAGCGGATCCTGGGCACCACGCCGCTCATCGCGCGAAGAACATTTCCGTCAGCACGTAGTCCAGCGCCAGGATCAATATGGATGCGCTGACCACGGCCGCGGTTGTCGCGGCCCCAACGCCCTGGGCGCCACCGCGGCTGTTGTAGCCCTGGTAGCAGCCCATCAGGGCAATCACGAAGCCGAAGACAGCGGCCTTCACTAGGCCCGAGACCACGTCCATCGTCTGCATGAAATCCAGCGTATTCTGCAGGTAGCTTGCGACGTTGAAGCCAAGCTTCAGCGTTGACACGATGAACCCCCCCAGCACGCCGAGGATATCCGCCACCACGACCAGAAGCGGCAGCGCGATGATTCCTGCCGCCAAGCGCGGTGCCACGAGGTATTTCATCGGGTTGGTCGACAGCGTGTTGAGTGCGTCAATCTGGTCGGTGACCCGCATCGTCCCGATTTCGGCCGCCATCGCCGCGCCAATCCGCCCTGCCACCATCAGGCCAGCCAGCACCGGGCCCAGCTCCCGCGTGACCGACAGCACGACGACATTGGCCACCGCCCCCTCGGCGGAGAACCGCGCAAAGCCGGTGTAGGATTGCAGCGCCAGCACCATGCCGGTGAAGATCGCGGTCAACGCCACCACCGGCAGGCTGAAATAGCCGATCTCCACGAAGGCGCCGCCGAACAGGCGCCAGTAAAATGGTGGCCGTATTAGGTGCGACAGCCCCTCGACGGCAAACAGCGCCACCGCGCCCGCGACCCGGCAAGCGCCGATCGCGCCGCGTCCAATAGCGGCGAGAAAATCAAGGAGAGACGTCACGAGGCGTGGTAAATCCGATGGAAGCGCCCGCCGAGCGAGGTCAGGATCTCATATCCAACTGTCCCGGCGGCAGCGGCCACCTCGTCCAGGGAGCAATTCGGCCCGATCACCTCGAGCCATGCGCCTGTGTGGATGTCCGGATGGTCGGTGATGTCGAACGTGGTGAGGTCCATGGAAACACGGCCTACCAGCGGCACCGCCCGTCCGTCAAAGAACGCCTTGCCCTGTCCCGACAGGCTACGAGGCCAGCCATCGCCATAACCTAGTGCCGCAGTTGCGATTTGACTCCGCCGCGTCGCGCGCCAGATCGCGTTGTACCCGACGCTTTCCCCGGCTTCGATCGTCCGTACTTGCAGCACCCGGGTATGCAGCCGCGCGACCGGTCGCATCGGATTGGTTGCGCCCGGCGTTGGATTGATGCCGTACAGCGCGGCGCCGGGGCGCGCGAGATCGGATCCGAAATCTTCGCCCAGAAAGATGCCGGACGAATTTGCCAGGCTGCGCGGGACCGGCGGCAACCCGATGCATGCCGTCTCAAACCGGGCGCGCTGCTCGTGGTTGAGCGGGTCACCACTCAGCTCAGACGATACCAAGTGAGTCATTATATATAGGACATCGATCGACGAGAGACGGGCCGGGTCCTGCCGCAACAGCGTGAGTTCCTTGGCGTCGAGGCCCAGGCGGGCCATGCCAGTATCGACATGGAGAATGGCCGGCAGCTTGCGCCCCACACGACCGGCCAAGGCCGCCCATCGATCCACTTCCGGAATCGAGCCGAGCACCGGTGTGATGTTGTCCGTGACGAATGTCTCCTCGCTGCCGGCAAGCAGACCATTCAGCACGCCAAGCATCGATCCGGCCAGCAGCGGGCGGATCCCCAGCGCTTCGTCCAGATGGGCGACGAAGAAGTGTTGGCACCCCGCGTCACGCAATGCGGGTGCGACGCGCCGCGCGCCCAGGCCATAGGCGTCAGCCTTGACGATCCCGGCAACCGGGCCGGCTGGATGCCGTGCGCACAATGTCCGCCAGTTAGCAACGATGGCCGTGAGATCAACGTCCAGCACCGCTCCGGCACCAGGCGGTACGTCAGATCGGGTCATTCCCGGAGTGAGCCAGATCGAGGTTGTCGAAGCGCGTGAATTCCGCCTCGAAGAACAAGGGAATCGAGCCGGTAGGGCCATGGCGCTGCTTGGCGATCAGCACCTCGGCCTGATTGTGGACGCGCTCCATATCTTGGGTCCATTTGTCCATCGCGGATCCGAACTTGTCCGCGTTATCGAAGCCGGTCTGCTTGGGCATCTTCTGCGACAGATAGTACTCGTCCCGGTAGATGAACATCACCACATCGGCATCCTGCTCGATCGTGCCCGATTCGCGTAGGTCCGAAAGCTGGGGTCGCTTGTCCTCCCGGCTTTCGACCGCGCGCGAGAGCTGCGACAGCGCCATGACCGGCACGTTCAGCTCCTTCGCAATCGCCTTCAGGCCTTGGGTGATCTGGCTGATTTCCAGCACACGGTTCTCCGGTCGCGTGCCCGGTGCCGGGCGCATGAGTTGGAGATAGTCGACCACGATGAGCGCCAGTCCCTTTGTGCGCTGCAGTCGCCGGCAGCGTGTGCGCAACGCCGCGATGCTGAGCGCGGGCGTGTCGTCGATTTCGAGCGGCAACCCGCCAATCTCCCGACTGACCGCGACGAACTTCATGAAATCCTTCTCGGCGATGTCGCCGCGCCGAATTCGATCGCCGGACACCCGGGCCTCCTCCGCCAGGAGACGTGTGGCGAGTTGCTCGGCGCTCATTTCGAGCGAGAACAATGCGACCGTGTGCTTCGCCGTCGCATTCGGGTCTTGTTGGCGCGCGTCGGCCTGTAGTGCCTTGGCGGCACCAAACGCGATCTTGGTGGCGAGCGCGGTTTTTCCCATACCGGGACGGCCGGCGAGGATCAACAGGTCGGACCCGTGCAACCCGCCCAGTTTCTTGTCGAGATCGCGCAGACCGTAGGACAGGCCGGACACGTGGCCGGGACGATGAAACGCGCGCTCCGCGCCCTCGATGGCTTGCCGCAGGGCCGTGCCGAAACTGATGAAGCCGCCGGTACTGCCACCATCCTTCGCCAGATCGAACAGCGACTGTTCGGCCGCCTCGATCTGCTTCGTCCCATCCAGCTCCGGTTCGGCGCCGAAGGCGTTGTTGACGACGATTTCCCCAATGTCGATCAACTGGCGCCGCAGCCACGCATCGTAGATGGTGCGGCCGTATTCCCCCGCATTGATGATGCCGACCATCGCGCTGAGGAGCTGCGCGAGGTAGGCGGTGCCGCCAACCTCTTCGAGTACGCCCGAATGCTCGAACTCAGCCTTCAGCGTGATGGGGTCGGCGAGCTGGCCAGCCTCGATGCGGCGCCCAACCGCCTGAAAGATACGGCCGTTGATTGGATCGACGAAGTGTTCCGGTGCCAGGAACTCCGACACGCGCTCGTATGCGCGGTTATTGGCGAGCAACGCCCCAAGCAGGGCCTGCTCCGCTTGAAGGTTGGAGGGTGGCTGGCGTTGCGACAGCCCGAGCAGGGGAGAATCGATGGAGTTCATGTCCCGGCAGCATAGCCCCTCAATGAACCGGCCGCATCTCGCGTGAGCCTGTGGATCACGTGGATTGTGGGGGCGCCCTGTGCGCTCGCCCACGCGCTTGATCGTGTTGCGCCGGGCAGGTGCGTCGCATGGTCGGCGTGCGTATAATCGCGCGCATGCCATTTGATGAGCGTGATTTTGCCGATGTTCCGCCAAGCGAGAAGGCAGCCAATCGGCGAAGCCGGCTGATGGTCGCGGCATGGCTGTTCGGCCTCACTTTCATGATCCTGGTGATGGTCGTGCTGGGGGGTGTGACCCGATTGACCGGTTCGGGCCTGTCGATCATGGAGTGGGCGCCGATCAGTGGCGTGCTGCCTCCTCTGAACGAAGCCGATTGGCGGCACCTGTTCGACCTCTACAAGCAGATCCCGCAATACAACCTGGTCAACGAAGGTTTCGGCCTTGCCGGCTTCAAGCAGATCTTCTGGCTGGAATGGATCCATCGCCTGTGGGGACGGCTGATCGGGATTGCCTTGATCGGCCCGCTGGTCTGGTTCTGGGTCACGGGGCGGATCCATCGGCGGCTGGTGCCGCGATTGATTCTGCTGTTCGGCCTCGGCGGGCTGCAGGGCGCGGTTGGCTGGTTCATGGTCGCTTCGGGTTTCCTGCCTGACACCACCGCGGTGTCGCCGGCGCGACTGGTCGTGCACCTTGTGCTGGCGTTGGTGCTCTACGCGGCCGTGTTGTGGACCGGCCTCGATGTTTTGCAACCGGTACCAGTGGCCCTGTCCCATGGCCGTGCTGCACGACGTTTGGCGACACTCGCATGCACTCTGGTGGTGCTCACCATTGTGGCGGGTGGGTTTGTCGCCGGCACTCATGCCGGGTTCGACTACAACACCTTCCCGCTGATGGCAGGTGAGTGGGTGCCGCACGACTATGCGAGATTGTCCCCCGTCCTGCGCAACCTGACCGAGAACATCGCCGCCGTGCAGTTCGATCACCGGTTGCTCGCGACCCTGACCGCGCTGGCCTGCCTGACGCTGGTGGCGGTGATCGTCACCGCACGCTCGCTGCGGCCAATTCGTGGGCCTGCGTTTACCCTGGGCGGCGCCGTCCTTGTGCAGTACGCCTTGGGAGTGACAACCTTGCTGCTGGTTGTGCCCGTCGGTTTTGCCGCGGCGCATCAAGCGATGGCAGTCCTCGTTCTGACGGCGATTCTGGTCGTGTTGCACGGGTTGCGCGGCGCAAAGTGACAGGCTGGTGGCTGCCAGTGGGGCCGACAATGGGTGCCACTGATCCCCGCCCGCGTTTCCGGTGGTAAAGGAAGCCCCGCGTTGAACCTGTGTATTCCGCACAAATGCTTGATCTGGCCGGATCGGGGACCAAGTCCGGTGAAGGAGATTCAATCGTGACCCCACTGACCGCAACCGATCAGCTCTTCTTCGCCCGTGCCGATGCGCTGCTGGACCGCACCTCCGCTGAGCGGCATCTGAACGCAGCCCTGGCCAACGCCGATGACGGCGAGCTGTTCCTCGAATACCGCGAGAGCGAGCAGATCAGCCTGGATGACGGCCGCATTCGAAGCGCCGGCTCAGACACCACCCTGGGGTTCGGGCTCCGTGCCGTGGCCGGCGAGGCGACTGGCTATGCCCACGCGGGCGAGTTGTCGGATGCGGCCTTGGGCCGCGCGGCCTCGAGCGTCGCCGCGGTTGCCGCTGGCCACACCGGCACGGTCGCGGAACCGCAGCGCGCAACCAATTCAAGGCTTTATTCCGACGCGAATCCGCTGACCGGCATGGATTTCGGCGCCCGGACCTCGGTGTTGGCGGACATCGACGCCTACGCGCGTGCGAAGGATCCGCGGCTGAAGCAGGTGATGGCGTCACTCTCCGGCGAGTGGCAGGCCGTGCAGATCCTGCGCCCGGACGGCACGCGGGTCGCGGATCTGCGGCCTCTCGTCCGGCTGAATGTGTCGGTGGTGGTAGAGCAGGACGGCCGGCGTGAGACCGGCAGTTACGGCACGGGTGGCCGTTTTGGCTATCTGACGATCACCGCACCGGAGACCTGGCGGGCCGCGGTGGATGAAGCGCTGCGCCAGGCGTTGGTCAATCTCGACAGTCGCCCGGCCCCGGCGGGCGAGATGGAGGTGGTGCTGGGCGCGGGTTGGCCTGGGATCCTGCTGCATGAGGCGATCGGGCACGGCCTGGAAGGGGATTTCAACCGCAAACAAACCTCAGCGTTTGCCGGTCTGATGGGCCAAC
>DATHNE010000022.1:0-4042 GCA_035486355.1 Acetobacteraceae bacterium | reverse complement strand
CGACCTCAAGGCGCACCATCTCGCGCATCAGACCTTCGCCGATTCCAACGCACTCGACCGCGCCATCCATCAGGCCGTCGATACATTGAACTGCGAACGCAGGCCGCTTCCGTTGGCCAAGCGGCGAATCTCTGCTTAGCCGTTCGGATCGGGATGTCTGGCATGCTGCCAGAGGTTAGATCGGCGGAGTTCCCCGAATGCTGCGCTTGGTCGGTCGACACAAAATGTCGGGCAGGATGACCAAAAGCAATAGTTCCCATCCTCGCCCGCCCTGCCTGATCCGGGTGCCGCGACGCGGGCGGCCGGTGCGTTTTACCACCAGACGGTGACGCGCGAGCCGGTGGGTGACTGGTCCGGTGCCATGACGCTGTACTGCCAGGCGCTGGAGGCGTTTCCGGCCTTTCCTGATGCCTGCCGCAATCTGGCCTGGCTGCTCGGCGCTGATGGTCACGCTGCGGCTGCGATCGCCCATCTGCGCCGCGCGCTGGTCCTTGCTCCCGACACGCCGCTGCTACTTGGCCGGCTCGGCGAGCTGCAGCGCCAAGCCGGCCGGCTTGCTAAAGCAACCGCCGCCCTCGACCGCGCGGTCGAGCTTGCTCCCAACGCGTGGGAGGCTTGGTATTACCGCGGCCTGCTGCGTGCCGAGCTGGGTGACGATGCCGGTGCGATGGACTGCTTCGACCGTGGCCTGCCCACCGCGCCGAGCGACACACCGTCGCGCCATGCGATGCGCTGGCACCGCGCGATGGCGCTGCTGACGGCCGGCGATTACGCCGCCGGCTTCGCCGAGGCCGAGATGCGCTACGTGCTGCCCCGCAACCAGCGGCAGTTCCCGATGCCGCTGTGGCAGGGCGAAAATTTGGCTGGACGCAGCATCCTGATCTGGGCCGACCAAGGCTTCGGCGACACGATCCAGTTCGTCCGTTTCCTGCCGGCGCTGGGCGCGACGGGCGCGCGGGTACTGCTCGCGGTCGACCCCACGTTGCTGTCGTTGCTGGCAGGCTTCCCCGACGTGGGCACGTTGCTGCCGGTCGATACGACCGCGCCGGCGGATGTGCATCTGCCGCTGATGAGCCTGCCGTATCGGCTTGGCACCACACTGGCCACGCTGCCGCCACTGCCGGCGTATTATCTGCCGGCATCCAGGCGCGGCGTGCCGCCGGTGCTGCGCCCGCCCGGGACCAAGCTGGCCATCGGTATTGCCTGGGCCGGCGAGTCACGTCATCCCACCGATCAGCGTCGTTCGGCGACGCTTGATGCGTTCTTCGCACTCGCCGATCTGCCCGGGGTGAGTTTGTTCGGCCTGCAGGTCGGACCGCGCGCCGGTGATATCGACGCGCTTGGCGCGGCCGGCCTGGTACGTAGACTGACGCGCACGCCGGACGATTTTGCCGACACCGCGGCGGCGGCGGGTGAACTGGATCTGGTGGTCGCGGTGGACACCTCGGTGACCCATCTGGCCGGGACGCTCGGCCGGCCCGGCTTCGTCGTGCTGCCGCGTGCCGCGGACTGGCGCTGGTTGCGTGAGCGCAGCGATTCGCCGTGCTATCCGACACTGCGGCTGTTCCGCCAACCGACATCCGGGGACTGGGATGGTGCACTCGCCGCGGTGCGTGGGGCGATTTCAGAGCAGCTGACCTGAGGGGCGTGCGACCAAGTGGCGGGCGAATGGTCCGCGTGCGACGGTGGCAGGCGGATCGCGACAGATCGATCGATGGAAAGCACACCAACGCACATGAAACTCTATTCCGGGCCGGTGAGCCTGTTCAGCCGCAAGGTCGAGATCGCGCTGGGCGAGAAGGGGCTGGTGTACGAGCGCGAGATGGTGCCGTTCACCCAGGCCGGCGGCTATTCGCCGAAACATCCGGCCGTGCTGGCGGCGAACCCGAAGGGGCAGGTGCCGGTGCTGGTCGATGGCGACCTCACGCTGTGCGATTCCACGCTGATCCTGGACTATCTGGAGGACGCCTATCCCACGCCGGCGCTATATCCCGCTGATCCCAAGGCGAAGGCGCGTTGTCGTCAGTGGGAGCTGTACGCTGACGAGGTTCTGCTGCCGCCATTGCGCACATTAATGTATCGCACGCAGCCACCCGGTCCAGACATCGCGCGGCGGCAGGCCCAGGATGTTGCGGCGGAGCATGCCGAGGAGGTGCTCCGCAGCATGTATGGCACGCTGGAGCTGGCGCTGGTTGGTAAGGCTTATTTTTGTGATACCATTTCGGTTGCCGACATCGGGCTGTTCATCGACGTACTCTACACGCTGCGGCTGGCCGGACCCGAGCTGACCGAGCACAGCAGGCTCGAAGCATGGTACGCTCGCCTCAGCGCGCGTCCCGCCTTCGCAACGGTTGCCGCAGAGATCGCCGAGGCGGATCGGGTCTTGTCCCACCCGGTGGTTCGGAAGCCGCGTTAGTGTGACCCGGGCCTGACGGTCATCCTGTCGTCCGGTCTAATAATATCCATATGGCCGTTCCCTGGACGCAGCCTCCCGCGCGGTTCTAGCATCGCGATCAAACGCAGGAGGGAACCATGGCCGACCAGCATGGATCAGGTGGTAACGCTCTCGGCCGCCGCTCTTTCCTGACGCTGGCCGCGGGCGCGGGTGCTGCGGCGGTGCCACACGCTGGTTTCGCAGCCGGGCAGGGATTAGTGCTGATTGTCGAGCCGTCGGATCCGGTCGCATCAAGCGGGCCAGCGCAATGGGCCGTTGGGGAGCTGCGTACGACCTTGGCCGCGCATGGGGTATCGGTACGCAACGGCACCATGACCGATCAGTCCACCAGCGGGTCCCGCGTGCTAATTGCTGGCGCCCGCACGCAAGCGGCGCAGACCATGCTGCGGGAGGCCCGTGTTACGGTGCCGCAGAGTCCGGAAGCACTGGCGTTGGTATCGTCTCAGACTGATGCGGCGGCCACGTTGTTGGTCTGCGGCGACGAGGTGCGCGGTCTGGTTTATGCCGTGACCGAACTGACAGACCGGGTGCAACAAACGGGGGATGTGGCGGCGGCGCTGCACCAACCCCAGCCTCTGGTACAGCAGCCCGCCAACCGCATACGCAGCATCGCGCGCTGCTTCGAGAGTGTGGCGGAGGACACATCGTGGTTTCACGATCGTGCGATGTGGCGCGATTACCTTACAATGCTGGTCACGCACCGGATCAATCGATTCAGTATGACATTCGGTGTGCAATACAATTATCCCATGGAGGTAAGTGATGTTTATTTCTATTTCACCTACCCGTTCCTGTTTTCCGTGCCAGGTTATAACATCCAGGCGCGTGGCCTGTCGGCCCAGGAGCGCGACCGCAATCTCGCGACCTTGCAGTTCATCGGTCAGGAGACTGCGCGGCGTGGCCTCGACTTCCAGGTGGGGTTGTGGACGCACGGATACAAATTCGACAGCCCTCGGGTGAATTATCTGATCGAGGGCGTGACGAAAGACAATCATGCGCCCTATTGCCGCGATGCGCTGGCGTTGCTGCTGAAATCGGTGCCGGAGATCAAGGGCATCACCTTCCGCATCCATGGTGAGAGCGGCATCCCGGAAGGCAGCTACGATTTCTGGAAGACGGTGTTCGCGGCCTTCCCTGGTGCCGGGCGCAAGATCGAGATCGATATGCACGCCAAGGGCATGGACCAACGTACGATCGACATCGCACTGGCGACCGGCATGCCAGTGAAGGTCTCCCCCAAATATCTCGGCGAGCATCTTGGCCTGCCATATCAGGAATCGGCCATCCGTGCGGTGGATATGCCGCCGAAGGGTGGGTCGGATGATCCGACCTTCTCGCTGAGTGCGGGGGCACGGAAGTTCACCCGCTACAGCTATGCCGATTTCCTGAACGAGGATCGCAAGCACGGCGTATTGTTTCGCATCTGGCCTGGGACGCAGCGCGTGCTGCTTTGGGCCGATCCGACCTTCTTTGCCGCCTATGGGCGTTATTCCAGTTTCTGCGGGGCCGACGGTTTGGAACTGGATGAGCCGCTGTCCTTCAAGGGGCGCATGGGGTCGGGTCGACCGGGCGGGCGCCTGGCTTATG
>DATHNE010000021.1:0-31556 GCA_035486355.1 Acetobacteraceae bacterium | reverse complement strand
TTCTTTTCCGACCTCGGTGTGGTGAACCTGACCAGTGGCCAACCCACGTTGCGCATGACCGGTGGCGCCGCAGTGCGCCTGGCCACGATCACCCCGGCGGGCATGCGCCCGATGGTCGCGCTGACAATGACCGACGAGTATCCTTATGCGTACGCGCAGGTGATCATCTCGGCGGAGCCTGTGTGAGACGCCGCTTGCGCCACGCGGACGCAGTGTGTCGCTGAGTTGCTCCCGGGTCAGCTGGAGGTGTTTGAAGCACATGTCAACTTGTTCCCGGATAGTTCACCGTCCCGGTTACGACGTTGATTTTGCAACGTTGCCAGCGACTTCCTACGCGCACAAGACCGTCCGGCCACGCGGCTCTGGTGTTGTTGTACTTCTGCTACATGAGATCCCGATGCATCGGACAGGGATCCGACGCATCGGGCATAACGTCTTTCCCTCGGCGCCTGCCGTATCGCCGGCTAACAGCGAGGCAAATGACACCCGGGACTTGGCGTTTGCCAGGGGTGCTCACCACCGATCTCGATGTGGTCACTTGGCCGAAGGGCAAGCGCTCCCACGTATGATCGGCGGCCCCCGGGCGGGGCTGCTGGCGACCATCCCAGCCGGAACAGAGGCCGCCAAGACGCTGACATGGATCGGTAAATACCCATATGCCGATGCGCAGATGAGCCTCGTGCGCGCCAGGCGGGCGGGTTCAGCACATCACCCACGCGTGTCGCGGCGACGTGACATTTTCTCCACGCGCTTGACAGCATAGGGCGGCATCGGCTTGATCCGACCGCATTTTTTGGGACTTTCCATGGCGATCAGCAAGGCCAAGGCGAAATCCGGCGGATGGGTCGAGAATATCAAGACCATCGTCTACGCCGGCCTGATCGCGATCGGCATCCGCACCGTGCTTTACGAGCCGTTCAACATCCCGTCGGGCAGCATGATCCCTACGCTGCTGGTGGGCGATTACCTGTTCGTCTCGAAATACAGCTACGGCTACTCGCACTTCTCGCTGCCCTTCGCGCCCGACCTGTTCTCCGGCCGGATCTTCGCCCGCATGCCGAAGCGCGGCGACGTCGCGGTCTTCAAGTATCCGCGCGACACCTCGGTGGACTACATCAAGCGCATCGTCGGCCTGCCCGGCGACCGCATCCAGGTCACCCACGGTCAGCTCTACATCAACGGCACCGAGGTCCCGCGCCAAGCCGCCGGCGACTACGTCACCGATGATAGCGGCATCCACATGGTGCTGCGCCGCTACCTGGAAACGCTGCCGGGCGGGGTGGATCACTACATCCTGAAGGCGACGGACGAGGGCGAGATGAACAACACGCCCGAATACGTCGTGCCGCCCGACCACGTCTTCGCCATGGGCGACAACCGCGACAACTCTGCCGACAGCCGCTTCATGAACGGGGTCGGCTTCGTGCCGATCGAGAATCTGGTCGGCCGCGCCGAGATCCTGTTCTTCTCGGTCGATGCCGAATACCCGTGGTGGGAAGTCTGGGAATGGCCGTTCGAGATCCGCTGGGACCGGCTGTTCCGGCCGATCCATTGAGCCGATCTTGAGCCAGGCGATCGAGAGCATTCTCGGCCACAGCTTCACCCGTCCCGACCTGCTGCGTGAGGCACTGACGCACCGCTCCGCCGCGCGGCCGGGTGCGCGCGGTCGCGGGTCGAACGAACGGCTGGAGTTCATCGGCGACCGCGTTCTGGGCCTGCTGGTCGCTGAGTGGCTGATCGAACGCTTCCCCAAGGAGCAGGAGGGCGAGCTCGGCCGCCGGCTGGCGCACCTGGTGTCGCAGCCGGTGCTGGCCGAGGTGTGCGAGGCGATCGGTCTGCCGGCGGCGCTGTCGGTCTCGCCCGGTGAGGCGCGGGCCGGCGTGCGCGCGCGTGCCACCGTGCTGGCCGATGCGTTGGAGGCGGCGCTGGGCGCGATCTATCTCGATGGCGGACTGGACAGTGCGCGCGGCTTTGTGCGCCGCGCCTGGGACGCGGTGATGACCGCGCAGGCCGAGCCGCCGAAGGACGCCAAGACGGCGCTGCAGGAATGGGTGCAGGCCCGCGGCCTGGGCCTGCCGCGCTACGAGGTGACCGCGCGCTCCGGCCCGCCGCATTCGCCGTTGTTCGAGGTGACCGTCTTCGCCGGAGATTATTCCGGTACTGGCACCGCTGGCAGCAAGCGCGCCGCTGAGCAGCTCGCCGCCGAAGCCCTGCTGCGGACCGTCGCCGCGTGACCAGCCGCTGCGGCTTCGTCGCCATCGTCGGTGCGCCGAATGCCGGCAAATCGACGCTGCTCAACCGGCTGACCGGCGTGAAGCTGTCGATCGTTTCGTCCAAGGCACAGACCACCCGATTCCGCGTGCTGGGCATCCTGCTGCTCGGTGGCAGCCAGGTGCTGCTGGTCGACACGCCGGGCATCTTCGCCCCGCGCCGCCGGCTGGACCGCGCCATGGTCGCCGCCGCCTGGACCGGCGCGCATGATGCCGATCTCGCCGTGCTGCTGGTGGATGCCAAGACCGGCGCCACCGAGGCGGTGTGCGCGATCGCCGCGCGTCTGCGCACTAGCGGACGGCGCTGCTGGCTGGTGTTGAACAAGATCGACCTAGTGCCAACACCACACCTGCTGCCATTGACCGCGACACTAACCGCGCTGGCACCGTTCGAATCCACGTTCATGGTCAGCGCCACGACCGGCGATGGGCTGAACGCGCTGAGCGATGCGTTGGCCGATGTGGTACCCGAAGGACCGCACCTCTATCCCGACGACGACATCACCGATCTGCCCGACCGTCTGCTGGCAGCAGAACTCGTCCGTGAGCAGATCTTCCTGCAAACGCATGAGGAAGTGCCCTACGCCACGACGGTCGAAACCGAGAGCTGGCGCGAAGGCAAGGACGGCTCGGTGCGCGTCGAGGCGACGATCTACGTATCGCGTCCCGGCCACAAGGCCATCCTGATCGGCAATGGCGGTGCGCGTATCAAGTCCATCGGCGCCAAGGCCCGTGCCGCCCTGATCGAGCAGCTCGATCGCAAGGTGCATCTGTTCCTGAACGTCAAGGAGCGCGCTGGCTGGGACGAGGAAACCGCCCGCCTGCGCGCGATCGGGCTGGGCGACGCGGGCTAAGCAGATCGCGCTTGACGCTGCCGCTCGGCACCTGCTTGTCTTCTTGCGCGTAGGTTATGCCGATGACGAGCCGACCCACCTTCGTGGGACGTAGGCGTCGAAATTGTGCCGACAACCGCGGAGGCGTGGGGCAGTGGAGTTCGCGGCGTCCCAGCTGGCGTCTCGCGGTCTGTCACCCTCCCAATGGAATGCGGCTCGCATCTTCACAGGGAGATGAACCATGGCCAATGGGCGTGGCGCGACCGCAATAGCAGTCGATGGGTGGCGGGGCGTCAGCCGCTATCAATGGTTTGTGTTTCTGGTCGTGTGGCTGGGATGGACACTGGATTCAGCGGATTTTGGCCTCTACGCGCTGGTGATTCGTCCCGCGCTGACCGAGCTGCTGGGCGGCAATCCACCGCTGGCGCAGATCGGTCGCGTCGGCGGTCTGCTCAGTATGGCGGGCCTGCTGGGCTGGGCGTTCGGCGGCTTCCTGTTCGGCATCCTCGCCGACTATATCGGCCGTGTGCGGGCGCTGACCTTCAGCATCCTGCTGTACAGCGTGTTCACCGCGTTGCAGGGCGTGTCGCACGGCATCTGGGATTTCGCGACCTACCGGTTCATCGCCGGACTCGGAACGGGTGCAGAACTGATGGTCGGCATCCCGCTGCTGGCCGAGGTGCTGGGTGAAACCCACCGCGCCAAGATCGCCGGCTGCATGATGACGGGAGGCGCGCTGGGAACCTTCCTTGGCGCCTGGGCCTACGGCTTCGTTGGTGGCTATGGCTGGCGCACGGTGTTCTTCATCGGCGTCGTGCCGGCCTTGCTGGTTGGCTTCATGCGCCGCCGCATGATGGAACCCGAGCGGTTCGAGGCGGTACGTGAACGCCGTCAGGCGGTGTCCACCGGGCGGAGCACCGCCGACAACGACCACGAGTTCATGCGTTTCGTGCCGCTGCAGTTGTTCGCGCCGGAGCACCTGCGCAACACCGTCGTGGGGATGCTGTTCGGGCTGGGCTCGCTGCTGGCAATCTGGACCTCCAACATCTGGCTGCCGACCATCCTGTCACTGATGATCCAGAAGAGCGGTGTGACCGGTGCCGCGGCGGTGCCGTTCGTCAGCGCCGGCATGATGGTGTGGAGCATCGGCGGCATCGCCGGCTATATCTGTTTCGGTTTCGTCGCGGACTGGCTGGGACGCCGCGCGACGATTACGCTGTACAGCATCGGCACGATCGCCGCAGGGCTGACACTCTATCTCGGTCTCGACACGTATTATCCTTGGTATCCCTACGTGCTGCCGGTGTTCGGCTTCTTTGTGTTCGGCACTTTCTCCGGCTTTGCGATCTACCTGCCGGAATTGTTCCCCACCCACCTGCGGGCCACTGCTGTGGGGTTCTGTACTGGCTCGGCGCGTACCATCACCAGTTTCGGACCGCTTGTGGCCGGGCTGATGGTCGGCGCCTTCGGCGGCAGCTTCAATAAGGTGACGGCGCTCATGACCTGCTGCGCCGTCTTCAGCATCATCGCGATGCTGCTCGGCCGCGAAACGAAAGGTGCCGGCCTGCCACGCTAGCGCCGCCAGGCCGTGAGCACGCAGGCGCCGCGCGGGATGGACGAGAGGAAGGCCGGGAGACGCTGTCCCCCTGGATCCCCCGCGGTCGCCCGGGGCGATGCCCGTGTGCCCGCGATCGGGCGGCGCTAGCCGGCGAGGGACGCGATCAGTGGGGTGGCGGTGGGTTGGGTTTCCAGGGTCATCACTTGGTTGACGATCTGGTCGACGCGGGCGCGGGGGATGCGTCGGGAGGTGAGTTTGGTGAATTTCTCGATCACGTCGGCGCGGCTAGCGAAGGAATGTTCGCTGCCGCGGGGGGCTTCAACGGTTTCGTCCAGTGTGGTGCCGTCGCGCAGGCGCATGGTGACGTGTACCATGTGCCGGTAGAGGGAGCCACGGCGGGTGATTTTCGGGTCTTCGGCCACGCTCACGCGGTCGGCCAGTGCCATGCGCGCGGGGTCGGCGACCGTTTCCTCAGTGAACTGGTCGACGAAGACGTCGCCGTTCAGCAGCAGCGTGGCGACGCAGTACGGCAGGTTGAGCTGGGCGGAGGTGAGGCCTTGTGGCTTGTACTTCCAGCCGACGTGGTCCATCGTCACGCGGGAGCCGCGTACCTCCACCGCCGCAACGTCGGTGGCGCCGAACGGATGGCGGGCCTGCATGAGGCGGATGGCGTCGAGTGTGGTGTGGTTGCTGCCGACGCAGGAATAGAATTTCAGCGCGATCCGCATGGTTTCAAAACGGTCCCCCAGGCCGCTGGTCAGCTCCTCGAGGTTGAAACGATCGGTGGAACGCGAGAAGGTGCTGCAGAAGCCGCCGTACGGGTTCTCGAACACGTCGACGATGCCAGTAAAGCCGGCTTCGGCGAGCATGGCACCGTAGAACCCGCTCTGTGCGGCGCGGCCTGCGTGCATTCGTTTCACCATAGCACCGAACTGGGCGGCCATCAGGCCGGCGGCCTGGGTACCGGCGATGCCGAGGGCGTGCACGATCTGCTCGACCGGCAGGCGTAGCGCGGCGGCGCTGCCGGCGACGGAAGAAAATACCCCGACGGTGGCGCCGGAATGCCAGCCCTGGGCGATATGCTCGGGGCCCATGCAGATGCCGACGCGCGGGCCGATTTCATACCCGGCCACCGCGGCGGTCAGCAGGTCGCGCCCCGACAGGCCGGGCCGCAGCTCCGCGATGGCCAGGATGCCGGGTAGTGTCACCGCGCCGACATGCAGCACGCCGACGCGATGCACGTCGTCCAGCTCGAAGCTTTGCACCAGCGTGCCGTTGGCCAGCACCGCGTGCGGTGCCGACAGGCGCTGGCTGGTGCCCCACACGGCGCAGGCCGGCGTGCTGTCCAGCTTGCCGAGTGTGTCACACAGGATGCGGCTGGCTTCCAGCGGTGCGCCGAAAATCGCGCAACCCAGGGAATCCAGCATCAGCAGCTTGATGCGTTCGATTACCGCGGACGGGATCGCCTCGTAGCGCAATCCGGATACGAAGCTGGCGATGCCGTGGGTGTACCGATTGTCGTCGGAGTGGGTGTGGCTCATTATGTCGGCTCCGTTGCGATCAGGTGCGTGCCGTGGCGGCGATCCGGCCGGCCCAGCCGCGGCGGCGAATGACATCCAGGCGCCCGGGATGGCGCGGTTGCCGGTGACATGGATCAGCGCGGTGCAGATCGCCGGGGTGAATCCGCCCATCGTGGCAGTGGCCAGGCTGTAGGCCAGCGAGAGCGCCGTAGTCCGTAGCGATTCCGGCATGATCTCGGTCAGGCAGACAATGATGGCGCCATTGTAGAGCGAATAGACGAATGCCAGCCACAGCTCGGTCACCAGCAGGCGGGAGTACGACGACGCATCCACCCCCAGCCGGCTCATCGCCGGATAGGCGGTGAGCACGGCGAGGACGGCCGAGGCGCTGCGCGTAGGAGCCAAGCGGGAAGAACGCCCGCCCGATCGCCGAGGCGTAATAGGCGAACACGAAGAAGTCGTACATCTCCAGGACGTTGCCGGCGGATACGCGGATCACCGCGGCGAGCTTTGATTGGCGCGATGATGGGGCGGCGGCCATGGCTCAGTCCTGGTATGCGGGTGCGTTCCTACGGCCTTCGCGCGTGGCTGCCAATTCGGCGGCGCGCGGGCGATCGCGCCCAGGTTTCACGGGTGGTACGGCCACACGTAGGATTTTGTTAATCACACCATGTCATTGTGGGCGCCATAGGCAGCGGAGTGGCGCGCGTGCCTGCCATCCCGGTTGAACCCGCCAGCCCCCGCCGGTCACCAGCGACGTGGAAACCAGGGTCGCCCTGTTGGAACAGACGGTGTGTACCATCGCCGCCACGCTGGAGCGGATCGAGCGGCGTTCGCATCTCGGCCTGGCGCAAGCAGACAATCGTATGGATCGAAGCGAGCGTCGCCTGGACATCATCGGGCCACGACGCCAGGGCGATTTCCGCTGGCTGCTCGGACTTATGTGCGCTGGCTTCGGCGCGACACGTGCCGGCTTCGGGACAGTGGGCGGCGTGATGGCGCACGGGTTGCACTGGCTGTAGCCTTGCCCGCGTCTTTTCACGCGGATCACTGACATGGAATGGGACGCGCCGGCGATCGTGCTTGACGCGCGATCCTATGGCGAGGGCGACGCGATCGCCACCGTGATGACCGAAGCGCATGGGCTGCACCGCGGCCTAGCCCGCGGTGGCGCGTCCCGTTCTGGTGCCGCGATCTGGCAGGCCGGCAACCTCGTGCAGGCCCGCTGGGTTGCGCGCCTGTCCGACCAGCTCGGCAGCTTCTCCGCCGAGCTGGTGCATCCGGGTGCCGCGCTGGCATTGGATGATCCGCTGGCGCTCGCGATGCTCAGCGCCGCCTGCTCTGTCGCCGAAGGCGGCCTGCCCGAACGCGAGCCCCACCCCCGCGTCTTCCGCGGCCTGCTCCAGTTCATTGCGCACCTGTCACAGGGTCCGCCCATGCTGGCCGAGCTGGTGCGGTGGGAGACGCTGCTGCTGGCCGATCTCGGCTATGGCCTCAACCTCTCGGCGTGTGCGCTCACCGGGGAGACCGCCGGCCTCGCCTATGTCTCGCCGCGCACCGGCCGGGCGGTTACTGCCGCCGCGGCCGGCACTTTGGCGCCGCGCCTGCTGCGCCTGCCGGGCTTCCTGGTGGGTGCCAACACCTCCGCCGCGACCGACTGGCGTGACGGCCTGACACTGACCGGTCACTTTCTGGCGCGTGACGCCTTCGGGCACCACCACCGCCCGCTGCCGGCCGCGCGGCGGATGCTATACGACCGCGTCGCGGCGCTGGCCGCCGAGTCGGAGATCCCCGGGGAGCCCATAGATGCCGGATGACCTGATCGGTCGCATCGAAGACACCAAGCTCGCGGACGCGCTGTCCGAGCGCTATCTCGCGTACGCGATGTCCACCATCATGTCGCGCTCGCTGCCGGACGTGCGTGACGGGCTGAAGCCGGTGCACCGGCGGCTGATCTACGCCATGCACCAATTGCGCCTCGACCCCACCGCCGGCTTCAAGAAATGCGCCCGCGTGGTCGGCGACGTGATGGGCAAATACCATCCGCACGGCGATGCCTCGATCTACGATGCCATGGTGCGAATGGCGCAGGATTTCGCCGCGCGCTACCCGCTGGTGGAAGGGCAGGGGAACTTCGGCAACATCGACGGCGATAACCCGGCCGCGATGCGTTACACTGAAGCGCGGTTGACCCAGGTCGCCAGCGCGATGCTGGCCGGCATCGACAACGATACGGTGGATTTCCGCCCAACCTATGACGGCGAGGAATCCGAACCCGTCGTGCTGCCCGGTGCGTTCCCCAACCTGCTCGCCAATGGCGCAGCCGGCATCGCGGTGGGCATGGCCACATCGATCCCGCCGCACAACGCCGGCGAGATCTGTGCGGCGGCGATCCATTTGATCCGTCATCCGAGCGCATCCGTTGCGGACCTGCTGCGCCACATGCCCGGCCCGGACTTTCCCACTGGTGGCGTGCTGGTGGAAGACGCCGATGCGCTGCGTATCGCCTACGAAACGGGACGCGGTGGTTTCCGGCTGCGCGCCAAATGGGCGGTCGAGAAGGGCAAGCACGGCACCTGGCAGGTCGTCGTGACCGAGATCCCCTATCAGGTGCAAAAGGCCAAGCTGGTCGAGCAGATGGCGCAACTGCTGGAAGAAAAGAAGCTGCCGCTGCTGGCCGATGTGCGTGACGAAAGCAGCGAGGACGTGCGGCTGGTGCTGGAGCCGCGCACGCGGGGGGTGGAACCTGAAGTATTGATGGAAACCGTATTCCGTGCGACGGCGCTGGAAACCCGTTTTCCGCTCAATATGAATGTGCTGGACCCCAGCCGCACGCCGCGCGTGATGTCGCTGAAGGAGGTGCTGCGCGCCTGGCTCGATCATCGTCACGAGGTGCTGGTGCGGCACTCGAAACATCGCCTGGCGGCGATCGAGCGGCGGCTGGAAATCCTCGACGGCTATCTGATTGTCTATCTCAATCTCGACGAGGTGATCCGCATCATCCGCGAGGAAGACGAACCGAAGCCGCGGCTGATGAAGCGGTTCGAGCTGACCGATGTGCAGGCGGAAGCCATCCTGAACATGCGGCTGCGCGCGTTGCGCAAGCTGGAGGAGATCGAGCTGCGCAAGGAGCACCGCGGCCTGAGCAAGGAGCGGCGCGATATCCAGGTGCTGCTAAAGGACGAAAAGCTGCGCTGGGCGCGCATCATCGAGGAGTTGGAAGCGACGCGCACGAAGTTCGGCGGCGGTGCGCTAGGCAAGCGGCGAACCGATATCGGCACGCCACCGCCTGTCGTCGACGTCACGACCGACGCCTTCGTCGAACGCGAGCCGATCACGGTCGTGCTGTCGGACAAAGGCTGGATCCGCGCGTTCAAGGGGCATCTCGCGGACGATGCCGAGCTGCGCTTCAAGGAAGGCGATCGCGAAAAGCTGCGGTTGCCCTGCCAGACGACGGACAAGCTGACGCTGTTTGGTACCAACGGCCGCGCCTACACCCTAAAGCCGGCGGACCTGCCGCGCGGCCGCGGCGATGGTCAGCCCGTGCGCCTGTTGGCGGATCTGACCAACGAAGATGACGTCGTTGCGCTGTTCATCCCGAATGAGAGCGGCAAATATCTCGTCGCCTCCAACGCGGGACGCGGATTTGTCGTTCCGGGTACGGAGCTGTCAGCCGAGAAACGCACTGGCAAGCAGATCCTGAACCTGAAACCGGGCGAGGAGGCCGTGGTCTGCGTTCCGGCCGAGGGCGATCACGTCGCCGTCGTCGGTGAGAACCGCAAGCTGCTGGTATTCCCGCTCGACCAGGTGCCAGAGATGGGCCGTGGTGGCGGTGTGATCCTGCAGCGCTACAAGGACGGTAACCTGGCGGATGCGAAGGCGTTCCGGTTGACCGACGGCCTGACCTGGCGGCTGGGCGAGAAAACCCGTACCGAAACAAAGCTTCGAGACTGGCTGGGCGAGCGCGCCCAGGCCGGCCGCCTGCCGCCGAACGGTTTCCCGCGCGCACCGAAGTTCTGATGACACAAGGATCAGTTGCCACCACCGGATCTGACAGGCTTTGTTGTGCGTCTCAGGAGCGTTCCGATGCACCAGTACCGACGTCATGGCCCGCGCACGCGGGCCATCCACGACATTGCTGATTTCCGCGCGCAAGGCCTTGGATACCGGTGCCGCTCCTCGGCCAAGTCCGGGACCGGCATGACGGGAAAGTGCGACCGGTCAATCATTTCGCCGCATGATGTAACTGACACGCTCGCGCGATCGGACGGAACCTGCGCACGACAACCGCACAATTCGACAAAGTTCTCACGATTGAACCTGTCTGCGGTACGACCACGCGCGATAATGTGCGTGGGGCGTTCGCAGTCATCGGCGTAAGAACATCGACACGCGGCGTGGCTGCCGCGGTGTCAAAGTCGGTCTCACTGGGGTGACCTGCCGAGATGACGCTGGGGGAGAGCATGGCGCATACGGAGCGATGTCTTGTGATCGCCACGGTCTGCGGCTCCGCGCGACCGCATGCGTGGAAAGTCGGGTGATCGGTGATGCGATGGCCCGGTCTCAGCGACTACGTGTTCTCGGTCAAGACCTTCATCGCCGCGATGCTCGCGCTCTATATCGCGCTCGCCATCAACCTCGACCGACCGTACTGGGCGATGGCGACGGTCTACGTCGTCTCTCAGCCGCTGACCGGCTCACTGCGTTCCAGGGCACTTTACCGTTTGCTCGGCAGCGTCATCGGCGCCGTCGCGACGGTGGTGCTGGTGCCGAATCTAGTGAATGAACCCGCGTGGTTGTGTGTCGCGATGGCGCTGTGGACCGGGGTGTGCCTGTACATGGCGCTGCTCGACCGCACACCGCGCAGCTACGTGTTCCTGCTGGCGGGTTACACCGCGGCCTTGATCGGTTTCCCCGCCGTTACCGCACCCGAGACGATCTGGGATATCGCCGTCGCGCGGGTCGAGGAGGTCTGGCTCGGTATCATTTGTGCAACAATCGTGGGGGCCGTTGTGTTTCCACGTCCGCTCGCGCCGGTGCTGAGTGCGCGCATCCTTGCCTGGGTTGGCAACGCCAGCCTATGGGCCGAGGAGGTGCTCGGCCCCGCCGATGAATCGCTCGGTCCGGTCATCCGAAACCGTCTTGCTGCCGATACGGTGGAGCTGCGGATGCTCACGTCTCAGCTCGCCTATGACACGTCGAAAGACCAGGCGGCCACACGCTGGGTGAGCGAGATTGAGCGGCGGATGGTGCTGCTGTTGCCATTGCTGTCGTCGATCGGTGATCGGATCCGCGCGCTGCGGGCCGGCAACGGCGTGACGGCGGCACTGGAGGGGGTGCTGGCGGAGTTGCGCGTGTGGGTGCGTGCGGGCAACCCACCACCCCGCAGCGAGGCCACTCGGCTGCGCACGGCGATCGCGGCGCTGGAGCAGGCGGACGATCCGCGGCCTGAGCAGGATGACGTCTGGAACGTGCTGATCCGCACCAGCCTGCTGCTGCGCCTGCGCCAACTGATCGACGTGCGTCAGGATATGCGCGATCTGCGCGGGCACATCGAGGCGGGCGGCGGGCCGCTCACCACACCGCTCTCGATCCAGATCGACGGGCGCGACCAGCTGCATATCGACTGGGGTCTGGCATGGCTCTCGGGGTTGGCGGCTAGCGCAACGATCCTGGTGCTCTGTGCCTTCTGGATCGAAACCGGGTGGCAGGCCGGGGTCGGCATGGTCCAACTGGCGGCTGTCGCCTGCTGCCTGTTTGCCAGTCTCGATGATCCCACGCCGGCGCTGATGCGGTTCCTGATCATTGCCCTGGTGGCGGTTGTCGCCGTCGGCATCGGGCTATTCGCCATTTTGCCCATGGCGAACAACTTTGAGATGCTCACTCTCGCGTTGGGTGCCTTCTTCCTTCCGGTCGGTGTGCTGGGCGCAATCCCCGCGACGCAGCCGATTGGGACCGCGCTCGGCTTCCTCACCGCCACGCTGCTCAGCCTGCAAAGCACCTACGCCGCGGACTTCATCAGCTACGCCGATGGCAGCATTGCCATTCTGCTCGGCCTGTCCGGCGCCGCGATCATGACCGCGCTGATGCGCTCGGTGGGGGCGGAATGGAGCGCGCGGCGTCTGTTGCGCGCCGACTGGCGCGATATCGCCGCCATCCCGCACGGTCGCGTCCGACGTGGACGGGAGGAGCTGGCCGCGCTGTTGTTGGACCGCATCGGGCTGCTGGTGCCGAAGTTGGCCGCGATCGAACCGGGCCACGAGCTGGCGGGTGCGGATGCGCTGGCGGATCTGCGTGTCGGCATCAACATGATGGAGTTGCAGCACCACCACGCGACGCTGCCCTCGCCCGTGCGTGAGGTCGTAGATGGTGTTCTGTTCGCCGTTGCCACCCAATATGCCGTGCAGGCGGAATTAGGTCATGCGCGGCCGCCGCCGCCGGTGCTGCTGGAGCAGATCGATCGTGCGCTTGACGCCGCGCTTGCGACCGAGGACGCGCGCGCCCGTCATCTGCTGCCGCAACTGGTGGGGATCCGGCGCGGCCTGTTTGCGGGTGCCGGACCGTATCGCGGCGTGACGCCAGCGACTGAACCCGCGCGCGAGGATGTTTCGCCCGCGGATGAAGCACCATTGCCTGGGCCGTCCGGCGCAGCCGAAAGCCGGGACGCGCCATGATCGGCGAATTCGATATCAACGGCGTGTTCATCCCCGCGCTGCTGGTATGGGGGCTGGTCTCGCTGGCGCTCACCGCGATGCTGCGCACGGCCCTCCTGCGCGTCGGCTTCTATCGGCTGGTCTGGCATCGGCCGCTGGTCGACCTGTCGCTTCTGATCATCATCCTGGCGGCAGTCGTCGCCACGCTGCCGCATTGGATCGCGCCATGATGACTGTGGTTCGCCGCTTGATCCGCGCCTCCGGCCCCGGCCTGCTGACGCTGGTGATCGTCGCGGTTGCCGCCGTCGCCGGGCGCGGCCTGTGGAATTACTACCAGGACGCCCCCTGGACCCGCGACGGCCGCGTGCGCGCCGATGTGGTGACGATCGCCCCCGATGTCTCCGGGCTGGTGGCCGACGTGCTGGTGCATGACAACCAGACCGTGAAGCGCGGCGACGTGTTGTTCCGCATCGATCCCGACCGGTTTCAACTCGCGCTGCAGCAGGCCGACGCGGTTGTCGCCAATTCCAAGGCGCAGTTCGATGAAACCGTGCGTGAGGCGGCCCGAACCGACAAGCTGACGAACCTGTCGGTCTCGGTGGAGGTGCAGGAGCAGCGGGTCGCCAAGGCCGAGGCCGCGGCCGCGGCGTTTCGCCAGGCACAGGCGGATCGGGCGGTCGCGGAGCTGAACCTGAAGCGGTCGTCGGTGCGCAGCCCGGTGGATGGCACTGTCACCAATGTCGACCTGGAACCTGGCGATTATGTCACCACTGGGAAACCGGTGATGGCGCTGGTCGACAGTGCAACGCTGCGGGTCGAAGGCTATTTCGAGGAGACCAAACTGCCGCGGATCCAGGTCGGCGATCCGGTCCAGGTGCAATTACTCGGCGAGCCGCACCGGCTGACCGGGCATGTCGAGAGCATTTCTGCCGGCATTGCCGATCGCGAACGGTCGGACAGTGCCGATCTGCTGGCCAACATCAACCCAACCTTCACCTGGGTGCGGTTGGCACAGCGTGTGCCGGTGCGCGTAAAGCTGGATCCGGTGCCGGCTGCAGTACGACTGGTGGTGGGCCGGACGGCGACGGTTTGGGTAGAGCCCGCCAGCACACCTGGCCATTGAGCGGGCCGCAGCCGGCACGTCAACGGCAGGATACCGCGGCGAAATCCACCAATCCGCCTAGTTGGCGGGATTGGAGTATGCCATCATCCCCCCAGCGCGGCACCCACTGCCCGCCCCCCGCGACCAAGCGCGGGATGATGTAACACGTCTACCGGGAGGGGTTTTCATGGCTGTTTCACGTCGTCTGCTGCTCGGGGGCGCGGCGGCGCTGTCCGCGGCGCCTGTCCTGCGCGCCCGCGCGCAAGGCAAGCCGGTCATCAAGCTCGGTGTGCTCACCGATCTCTCCGGCACGTACCGCGACAACACCGGTCCCACGTCGGTTGCCGCCGCGCAGCAGGCGATCGACGAGATGAAGCCGCATCTGAGTTTTGATGTGGAGCTGATCAGCGCGGACCACCAGAATAAGCCGGACGTCGCCGCAACCATCGCGCGGCAATGGTATGATTCCGGTATCGCCGCGACGATCGACGTGCCGACATCCTCGGTGGCGCTCGCGGTCGCACAGGTGGCGAAGGAAAAAGACAAGATCATGCTCAACGCGTCGGCCACGGTGGCTGCGTTGACCTGGCAGCAATGCAGCCCGAACTCGATCATCTGGAGCTTCGACACCTACGAGAATGCCCACAACACCGGTGGCGCGCTGATGGCGGCCGGCAACACGTCGTGGTTCTTCATCACCGCCAATTATGCGTTCGGCCAGTCGCTGGCCGACCTCACGAAAGAAGTGGTGTTGGCCGGCAAAGGTGAGGTGAAGGGCGACCTGCGCTATCCGTTCCCGGACACCACCGATTTCTCGTCCTACCTGACGCAGGCGCAGGCGAGCGGCGCCAAGGTGCTGGGCCTGGCAAACGCCGGGCTCGACACGCAGAATTGCATCAAACAGGCTGCCGAATTCGGTCTGACCAGCACGATGAAGATTGCGCCATTGCTGCTGTTCATCACCGACGTCCATTCGCTCGGCCTGGATGCTTGTGCCGGTTTGACCACGACCGAAACGTTCTACTGGGACATGAACGACCGCACCCGTGCCTTCACCAAACGGCTGCTGGTGAAGTCGCCGAACAACTACCCGAACCAGGCGCACGCCAGTTCCTATGCCATCACGCTGCATTACCTGAAGGCGGCGCAGGCAATGGGGGCCGCCGAGGCGCTGAAGAGCGGGCGTACGACGGTGGCGAAGATGAAGTCCATGCCGAGCGACGACGACGCCTTCGGCAAGGGCAGCATCCGCGCCGATGGCCGCGGCGTGTTCCCAGCCTATCTGTTCCAGGTGAAGAGCAAGGCAGAGAGCAAGGCCCCTTGGGATCTCTACAAGCTCGTGCACACCTCGCCGCCGGAGGATGTGCTGCATCCGTTGGCGGATAGCTGCAAGTTCCCGACAACGGCCTGACCCGCGTGATGCCGGCCCGCGGTGCTCACCCGCGGGCCGGTTCGCTTGTGAAAGGAGACGATCATGGTCCTCATCGATGACGTGGTCACCGAGGTGGCGACACTCCAACGCACGCCAGACCAGATCCTGGGACCATTCTACCCGCTGCAACAGGAGCCTGTGGTGAACGGCGACCTGACCGGCGGCGGACGTGCCCACGGCACGGTGCTGCACCTCAGTGGCCGGGTGCTGACCAGTGCCGGTGCGCCGGTGCCAAATGCCCGGGTGGAAATCTGGCAGGCCAATGCGCAAGGGCGCTACGCGCATCCCAATGACACCAACCCGACACCACTCGATCCGCATTTCTCCGGCTTCGCGGCGACCACCACGGACGAGGATGGCCGCTACCAGTTCAAGACGGTCAGACCAGCGGCGTATCCTGCCGGCCCCGATCGGATGCGCCCGGCGCATATCCACTTCAAGGTCACCGGCACGCGCGAGCAACTGGTGACGCAGATGTATTTCGTCGGCGAGGAATGGAACGATCGCGATCCATGGCTGCAAAGCGCGCGGCGCAAGGACGTGTTGATCGTCAACCCGCACGACGTCCACGGCGAAAAGCGCGCCAAGGCGGTGACCTTCGATATCGTGCTGATGCACGGTTAATCCGATGAAAATCACCAAGATCACCACACAGGAATATCGCTGGCCACGTCCCAAGCCGATCACCAACGGGCTGCACACCTATACCCATGTCGACTTCGCGCTGGTGAGGATCGAAACGGATGTCGGCGTGACCGGGAACGGCCTGGGCAATGGCGGCCCGATCTGGCGGGCCTGCATTGAGCAGCTCGGCGCACTGCTGATCGGTGAAGACCCGATCGATGTCGAGCGCCTGTGGCACAAGATGTGGATCCCCAAGCTCACCGGCCGGCGCGGTCTGGTGACGCGGGCGATCTCCTCGATCGATATCGGTCTGTGGGATATCCGCGCCAAGGCGGCGAACATGCCGCTGTACAAGCTGCTGGGCGGGTTCCGTGATCGCGTGCCGACCTATGTCGCCGGCGGCTACTACGAAGACGGCAAGGGCCTGCGCGAGCTGGCACGGGAGATGGAAGACAACTTGCGCATGGGCGCTAGGGCGGTGAAGATCAAAGTCGGCGGCGCGCCGATCGCCGAGGACGTGCAGCGCATCCGCACGGCGCGCGAAACGATCGGCCCGGACGTGAAACTTCTGATCGACGCCAACTGTGCCTATCGCTGGTACCAGGCCGTACAGCTCGCGCGTCAGATCGAGCAGTATGACATCTTCTGGTTCGAAGAGCCGGTGCAACCGGATGACTACGACGGCCACCGCAAGCTGGCGCAGGCGACGATCATTCCCATCGCCACTGGCGAGAACGAATACACCCGCTATGGCTTCCGTGACCTGATCAAGCATGATGCCTGTGCCATCTTTAACGCGGACGCGAAAATCCTTGGCGGCGTTACGGAATTCATGAAGGTTGCCGCGCTGGTGCAGTCGGTCGACCTGGACATTGCGCCGCACGGGTCCCAGGACATCCACGTGCATTTGGTGGCGGCGATCTCCAATGGGCTGATTCTGGAATTCTACGGCCAGTCCTTCGACCCGATGTGGGGGCGTATCTACCAGGACACGCTAACGCTGAACGACGACGGCACGGTCAGCCCGCCGAACGTGCCTGGGATCGGTGTCGAACCAAATTACGGCGCGCTGGCGGAGTATCGCACGGCCTGACGCACGGCCCCCGTAATGCCGCGGCTTGGCCACGGCACCCACGATTTGCCTTCGTGCGGCAGCAAAGCCGTGGATGCCGGGCTGAAGCCTGTCCTCAGGTCGGCCTGCAGCCGAGCCCCGGCATGACAGATGAGACCTAGCCCTTCGGCGCGTATTTCCCGCTGATCTGCGGCGTCGGCGTATCGAAGCCCTTGTTCTGGCGATCCAGCCGCGTTTCCCGCAACCAGGTCCGCTTCAGATCATCACGTATCTTGATCGTCAGTTTCCCCAGCCCCTCAGCCTCCAACTCCACCGTATCGCCATCCATGAACGACGACAGCCCACGATGGTTCGTGCCCGTCGCCAGGATGTCGCCCGGCTCCAGCGTGTGGATCGACGTCACCCACTCAATGCAGCGCGGAATCTTGTGCGCCATGTCGTCGGTGTTGAAGTTCTGCTTCACCTCGCCGTTCACCGACAGCTTCACCTGCAGCTTGTGCGGGTTCTTGATCTCGTCGGCGGTCACCAGATACGGCCCGATCGGGCAGAACGTGTCGCGCGACTTCATCTGGAAGAACACCGCGCCCGGCGGCGGCAGGCCACGCGCGGACCCATCGATGAAATTCACATATCCGAACACGTAATCCAACGCATCCGCCGCGCTGACCTTGGTCGCGCGCTTGCCGATTACCACCGCGATCTCGGCCTCGCCCTCGAAGATCGTCGCCGGCACATCCGGCAGCACCATCGTGTCGCCCGGCCCAATGATCGACGTCGCCGTCTTCTGGAATGCGTTAATCGGCGCGGGAGCGGAACGAGTTCCGTCCTCCATATAGTTTACCGCCATGCAATCGATCGTCGCCGGTTTCGGCAGCGGCGGGCGCAGCCGCACCCCCGACAGTGGCACCGCCTTGCCGGACGCAGCGGCCGCTTCCAGCTTGCCGCGATAGGCATCGAAGTTCGCAATCAGCCCGTTCATCAACGTGCCGGGGCAGATATGCGGCACGTCCTTCACCACGGCAGAGACATCCACGATGCCCTCGCCCTTCACCACGCCCAGTTTGAAGTCGTCGAAGAATGCCAGTTTCATGTCGGTGCGTCCTCAGTCGATAGGAACGAAAATGGAATGGCGCATCTTGCCGCCGATGGATTTCGACAGGTGCCCCTTGCCGGTCACATCCTCCACCAGGATTACCTCGCCAGCCCCGATCACCCGCGCCTCGCCATCGCTCGCAGTGATCTGCACGCCGGCATCCAGGTTGATGATGTATTGCCGTCGCGGCGCCGGATGCCAGCTCAGGTCGTATTCAGCGGCGGTTTCGCGGAAGATGATGCCCGTGGCCGGCAGTCGCTTGCTCAGCTTGCTGGCGTTGCGGGTCTCGACCCAATCGACGTCGATATCGCGAAAATGCGACTCGCCGGCGGCGTCGACGTAAAGGTTATGGATGCGCATGCGCGGTTGGTCCTCCCCCGAGGAATGAACGGTTGGGGTAAGTCTACCGGCTGCGCGGGATTTCGCCCAGGGGCGGGCACCGAGCTGCGGGCGCCGAGCCGAGTTTCACCGCAGCGGCGCAGCGGGCGCTGAGACGGCAAGAACCGGAGGCCGGGATGCGACCGTCACGCGACCGACAAAGGGTATCTCACAGGCTCGCCTTCTCAGCGCCCTCCGCATCGCTGTAGTGAATTTTCCTCCCGACACCAGTCGCAACAGATCCCTAACCCGCCGCCTCCACCCGGTTGACGCCGCCGCCCCGTCAGGGTCAGGTGCGCCCGTTTGAGAGGGAGTAGAGTGCATGGCGCGGACCCATCGGATCGCGGTTGTCCCCGGCGACGGCATCGGCAAGGAAACGGTGCCCGAGGCGCTGAAGGTACTAGACGTGGCCTCGCGCAAGTTCGGCTTCGGCCTGGAGCTGGCGCATTACGATTGGTCGTGTGAGACATACAAGCAGACCGGCGCGATGATGCCGGCCAACGGCATGGAGCTGCTGGCGCAATCGGACTCGATCCTGCTGGGCGCCGTCGGCTATCCGGGCGTGCCCGATCACATCTCCCTTTGGGGCCTGCTGATCCCCATCCGTCGCGGCTTCGACCAGTACGTGAACCTGCGTCCTTGCAAGCTGATGCCAGGTGTGCGGACGCCACTGGCCAATCGCACCGAAGCAGACATCGATTTTTACGTGGTGCGCGAGAACACCGAAGGTGAATACTCGTCCGTCGGCGGCCGCATGTTCGAAGGCACCGACCGTGAATTCGTTTCGCAGCAGAGCATCTTCACCCGCAAAGGCACCGACCGCATCCTGAAATTCGCCTTCGAGCTGACGCGCTCCCGACCGAAGAAGCACCTGACCTCGGCGACGAAGTCGAACGGCATCACCTTCACCATGCCGTACTGGGACGAGCGCTTCTCCGAGATGGGCAAGGCTTATCCCGATATCCGCACCGACCAGTATCACATCGACATCTTGTGCGCGCATTTCGTGCAGCATCCGGATTGGTTCGATGTCGTCGTCGGCTCCAACCTATTCGGCGATATCCTCAGCGATCTGGGCCCGGCTGTCGCGGGCTCGATCGGCATCGCCGCCTCAGCCAATATCAATCCGGAACGAACCTATCCGTCGATGTTCGAACCGGTGCACGGCTCCGCCCCCGACATCGCCGGCAAGCACATCTGCAACCCGATCGGCCAGGTCTGGTCGGCGGCGCTGATGCTGGAACACCTGGGCGAGGCCGCCGCTGCCAAGGCGATCGTCGACGCGATCGAAACCCTGCTGCGCGAAAGCGGCCCGAAGACGCGCGACATGGACGGCCAGGCAGGCACCGCCGATGTCGGCACTGCCATCGCGCAGCTCGTCGGCGCGTAGGGCAGGGGACCATGCTGTTCCGCCCGCTGACGATGCGCGTGGCCGCCGGCAAGTTTGCCCAGTGGCTGGAATTCACCCGCGACACCGGATTTCCCGGCATGCTGCGCCAGCCCGGCTGCCAGGCGATCTGGCGCCTGCGCAGGCCGGGCGACGACACCGCGTTCCACGTCATGACGCAGTGGGCCAGCGCCGCCGACCTCGAGCGCTTCAACGCCAGCGACGACAAGCGGCGGCTCTCAGAAGCTGCGGCCGGCCTGACGATCCCGCCCTACGAAGAGACCCTCTACGAAGTGCTCGCCGACCCGCCCCGTTAACTGTCGCCGCTATCGCCCGCCAATCATCCGACAGAGCGTGGCTCGCGCGACATCTTCGGTGTCGACCGCTCGATTTTGCCGCGAGGCCACTCTCATTTTGAACATTTATCCAACCACGGCGCCGGCGTGTTGCGTGCGACGACAACCCCGTTCTTGATGAACGCCTCGCCGGTGCTGCTGCGGGCCACGAGCGATCGCATGCGCGATTTTCCTTGACGAGGACGATGTCGATAACAGTGCCGTTTCGTTGTCCCCAGTTCGGATCATCGTTCCGAAATCGGATCGCCATGGTCGTGGACGTGAGGATTTGCGCACTGTCGATGGCCACCATCAATTTCGGCGCATCTGGGCCGCGATCTGCGTTCCGCTTCGCGAGGCCAGCGGCGGCCTTAGAAAGACGTCGTCCACCAGTTCGTCATGCATGGCGGCTGGCTGCACGGATAGGCCCAGGTGCGAACCAGGCCGAAGCGCTGCAGAACGTCCCAGGTCGTCGCGGCAAAGGCCGCACTCGACAGCAGCATCAGCACGGCCGCCACGGCGACTGTTTGCAGGTATTTCATCGCTCAACTCCCCGAGGTTTGCTGGCCCGGCACGTTGCGCGACACCAGCGTGCCACGGTGGTGTGAGACCACACAGCAACAGTCGTGCTCGCCGGTGTGCGAGCCGGTCCAGCTCTGCAATCTCCCTATCAATCTCCCTATCTCCCTATCTTGCTGCCCCCGCGTACCGCCGTTAAGCTACCCACTCAACTGCGAATGATTCGCAAATAGGAGAGCCTTTGATGGGCCAACAGGTCAGCCAGATCGCCCGGCGCTGCGAGCGCGCGGTAGTGACCGCGTATCGCGACCTGCGCCAGGTCGGCAGCGACGACCTGACGGCATTCCAGGCCTGCACCACTCTGTATCGCATCCATCACCCGGAAGCCTCGCTCAATGAAGCGCGGCGTCTGGTGGCCGAATGGATCGACCATCACGTGGTGCGCGGCGCCCGCGGCCCCACACCGGGCTGCCCCTGCCCCTGAGGCGCTAGGCGCCCGCCGATGGGCGCGCCCAGCCAATTGACGCCCGCGCCAGCGCGTCGATCGTATCGACCAGCGGAACACCCCACCTCTGCCAGGGGCCAGCCTGGATCCCCAGCGGGATTTCCGTGCACCCAAGCACCACGGCGCGCGCGCCGCGTTGCGCCAGTGACTGCACCACCTCCGCCAGTGGTGCATGGGCCTCCGCCACGCGATTGGCCTTCACCAGCGCGATCGCCGGGCTGACGTTGGAGCGCATCTCCGCTTCGGTCGGCACCAGGCATTCCCAGCCCAGCCGCCCCAGTCGGTCCTGGTACAACCGCATTGTCAGCGTCGCTGGAGTGCCCATGACGCCGATCAGTCCGGGACCGATCCCGATCCGCCGCAGGTCGGTGGCGGCGGCATCGACGATGTGCAGGATCGGCACGCCTGCCGCCTGTTGCATCGGGTCGTACCATCCGTGCGCCGTGTTGCACGGAATGGCGATCGCGCCGCATCCGGCCTGGCGCAGCCCGGCGATGC
The DNA here is from genome assembly GCA_035486355.1 of Acetobacteraceae bacterium. Taxonomy (GTDB): domain Bacteria; phylum Pseudomonadota; class Alphaproteobacteria; order Acetobacterales; family Acetobacteraceae; genus Palsa-883. The sequence goes on along the minus strand of DATHNE010000021.1, from coordinate 9,777 downwards.
CGCGGAGCAGCCACGGCAGGGGATCCTCGCCCGCTTCATGCTTGGCCCGCGTGCGATCTGGCACGCGCGGGTCCGACCACAGCACCGTCGGGATGTGATCCTGGTCGTGCTCGGCCGGCGTCAGCAGGGTTAGTCGCAGCATGAATTGGGCGCTGGCCAACGGGCCCATGCCGCCTAGCACCCCCAACCGCTTCTCGCCCGGCTCCACCATCACGCGCTATCCTGATCCGTGTCGCGACATAGTGTGACGCAGCGGGCTGGCAACGGCAAAACGGAGTGGTGAGGGATGCGTCGCGCGTTCAACTTGCAGGGCCATCGCGGCGCGCGTGGGCTGTTCCCGGAAAACACCTTGGAAGGCTTCGCCGCCGCGCTCGCGATCGGCGTCACCACGTTCGAGCTGGACGTGGCGATGACGGCGGATGGCGTGCCGGTGGTCAGCCATGATGCCGCATTCAATCCCGATCTGGTGCGTAGGACCGACGGAACCTGGATCACTGCGCCCGGACCGCTGATCCGCACTCTGCGGCTTGCCGATCTCGCGACCTACGACGTCGGCCGCCTCCGTCCTGGTTCCGCTTACGCCGCCTCGTTCCCAGACCAGCGCCCCCACGACGGCGCCCGCATCCCGCGCCTCGCCGATGCGCTCGCCGTCGACCCGGTGGTCCGGTTCAACATCGAGATGAAGACCTATCCCGACCATCCGGACTGGACCGTGCCGCCCGAGCGGATGGCAGAAGCAGTGATCGCAGTTGCCGAGCAGATCGGCGTGACCGAGCGTATCACGATCGAATCATTCGACTGGCGCGGTCCGCGCCACGTGCGCCGCATCCGTCCGAACTACCCGCTGGCCTGGCTGACCCGTCCCGAAACCGTACGCGATGCCGCCATCTGGTGGGGTGGTCCCGTCGCCGGAGACTATGGCGGCTCCATCCCACGCGCCGTGGCGGCGGAGGGCGGCGGCACCTGGGCGCCGCACCATGCCGATCTCACCGCCTCGCAGGTCGAGGAAGCCCGCGCACTCGGCCTGCTGGTGCTGCCCTGGACCGTGAATGAAGCCGACGACATGCGGCGCCTGCTGAACGCGGACGTCGACGGCCTCATCACCGACCGCCCCGACATCGCGCGGAAGGTGCTGGCGGCGGAGGGGATTGAACTGCCTCACCCACGCCCAGCCATCTCGACCGGGTCTAAGCCGCCTCCGTGATGAAATTCGCCGCCGCCGTCGCCCGCACCAAACGCGCCCGCAGCGGGGGGATCCTTTTCATTCTCCCGTGCCATCAGCGCATCCATCCGCGCGAAATACGGATGCGCATGCGGCAACGGATACGTCATGAACCCCTCGTCGTGCTTGTGGGACAACGCGTACAGCACGCGCATGACGGCGCCGGAAGACTGAATGGCACCACCGGCTCGCACCGCACGACCCGGTCGCGATTCCAGCGCGGCGTCGGATCAGCCGCTATCACCGGGGCCAGCAACCGTGGCACCGGACACACCGCCAACGGCGAATGCATGCTCGGTGCGAACCGCGAACGCTTGTCCAGCAGGTTCCGCTGCGAGACGCAGGCCTCGACGGCAAAGATGTCCGGCACTAGGTAGCTAAGAGCACCACGAGATAATCGGCTCTACAGCGTTGATTTTCTTTTATATCCAGCCTGTTAACGCATGTCATTCTGCGGGCTGCGCCAGCGCCTCCGCGCGCTTTGCCATCGCCTCACATTTGGTCGCGATCTCCAGCAGCACGAGCTTGGACGCGACGTCATGCAGGCCCTCAGCCACAACGACGACTTCCTGCGCCAGCGCCAGCCACTTTGCTGGATCGAGAGTCTCGGACATGGAGCACCCTATGTCCGGCAACGATTGCTGGTGAAGCCAGTTCGACCGACCTGACCGAAGTGTGATGGATTCCGACCTAACCAAGCGACGCCGCGCCCCGGTTCTGCTGCCATTTGCGGCGCAAACGGGCGGGGGCGATCGTTGCAGGCCATCGTGTCGAACGCGCATCAATAGAAGAACGAATCAGGATCATCGCCCCGGAGCGGGAGCTACCCATCCGGTCCCGCAAGCCGAACCCGGTCTTTGCCCGCGGCGAGCTGACCAAGGCGGCCCTGGAAATGCTGCGTGAGGCAGGCGGACTGCTGGCGACCCGCGACATGGTTTGCGGCGCCCTGGCAGCGAAGGGTGTCCGGCTCCCGGACCGACGGAACCACGCGGTACAAGCTGGGGACGGCGCTGAACCGGTTTGAGGAGCGCGGCCTGGTGGTCCCCGTGGGGAGTGGAAAGGCGACGCGGCGGATGCTGCCCTAGGGGAGCGCCGTGACAACCAGCGCGGCCGCGACCAGCGCCATCAACACTCCGGCTACGATGAGGATGCGATCAGGCATGCCGCCAGTGGAATATCACTGCCCCAGCTTACCGGATCGTAACAGACCGTAAATTATTGTGATTGCGTAGGCGCGACGCTCAGTGAATCCCAAGCCTAGCCACAATATCGCGTAGCTCGGCAGAGAGTGCTTCCAGCCGGCGTTGTGCTGCCTGTGCGGCTTCCGGTGTCCACTCAATGACCTGGCGCACCAGAGCGAACTCCATCTCGGCGAGGAGATACAGGAAGTTGTCGTAGACAACTGAGGGCGCGGCTGACGCCGTCGAGCGAATCGACATCGGCTAAGCTAGTGGCGTCTGTCGGCAATAGCGAGCCATGATCACGAGAGCGTGGGGTCCAGGCCGCTTGTCCTGGCCATCGCGGTCAGCGGCGGGGGTGCTGGCGGGAGGGGGTGAAGGGGGTGCGGCTTTCCGCAAATTCGTTAAAAAATAAACAGCGACGCGGCAATTTAAGCCAGTAATGCGTGTGGCAACATACCCTCCAGCCCCATATTTGCAAGTCCATAGCCCTCATTGCTGAAAACAATTGTCGTGATTATTGTCCAATTATTGGTGAGTCTCATGAATCATGTGTTGCTTGCTTCTTATGTAACTTCACTGCTGTCCGGTTGACTGCGAGCGAACGGCCCGGAAGTGGCCGTCCTACAAGGGATTTCGGTCGATATTCGGTGGTGTCGATTTGAACGCAATCACGCCGGCTGGAGCGATTTTATCGGCGGATCAGGCCGATCGTCACTGGTCCGCGGTTCGACACGCGGTCTCGGTCTACACATTGGAAGGCATCCTTCGGGCACAGCATTTGAAAAACTCCGGATGGGAACTGGAATTTTGAAATTGGGCTGCCGATACGGCGAGGCGATATAAACCAACCCATTGAAACTGCTGATCTATCGACCGGACAGTAGTGATGTAACTTATCAACAGCCTGTGGATATCGTCATCCAGAGGCCTGGCAATCGGGGTATCTCGCCCCCAACGCAAGCCGGGCGCGGCTCGTCAAGCCGCGCCCTAGCCGGTACAGGTTGTCGCATTATCAAGACACTCCCGCCGGGGCCGCTCACCCAGTCGGGTGGGCGGCCGCGCCCTCGGCGCCGGGCCAGGCGATCAGCTTCGCGCGCCGATCGGCACGTAATCGCGCTTCGGCGCCCCGGTGTAGATTTGCCTCGGCCGGCCAATTCGCTGCTCGGGATCGGCAATCATCTCCTGCCACTGGCTGACCCAGCCCACTGTCCGCGACACCGCGAACAGCGCCGTGAACATACTGGTCGGGAACCCCATCGCCTTCAGGATGATGCCCGAATAGAAATCGACATTCGGATACAGCTTGCGATCGACGAAATACCGGTCGTTCAGCGCGATCTTCTCCAGTTCCATCGCCAGATCCAGCAGCGGATCGCCCTTGATCCCCAACTCCTCCAGCACATCATGGCAGGCCTTCTGGATGATCTTCGCGCGCGGGTCGTAGTTCTTGTAAACGCGATGGCCGAAGCCCCACAGCATCTCGTGGTTGTTCTTGTCCTTCACCTCTTCCAGGAACTGCGGGATATTCTTAACGTTCCCGATATGAGTGAGCATCTTCAGCACGGCCTCGTTGGCACCGCCATGCGCGGGACCCCACAGGCTCGCAATGCCCGCCGCGATGCAGGCGAACGGATTAGCGCCTGTCGATCCCGCCAACCGCACCGTGCTGGTCGACGCATTCTGCTCATGATCCGCATGCAGGATCATAATCAGGTCCATCGCCCGCGACAGCACCGGATTGACTTTATAGTCCTCTGCCGGAACAGCATGGAACATGTGCAGGAAGTTCTCGGCATAGCCCAGATCATTCCGCGGATACACGAACGGCTGGCCGATATTGTACTTGTGGGCCCAAGCCGCGATCGTCGGGATCTTCGCGATCAACCGGAACGCGCTGATCGTGCGGCTCACCGGATCATGAATGTCCAGACTGTCGTGATAAAACGCCGACAACGCACCCACCACGCCACACATCACCGCCATCGGATGCGCGTCACGCCGGAACCCGTTGTAGAACGTGCGCAACTGCTCATGCAGCATCGTGTGCCGCATGATCCCGAGCTCATATTCCTTGAACTCCGCCTCAGTCGGCAGCTCCCCATGCATCAGCAGATAACAGATCTCGAGGAAGGTCGACTTCTCCGCCAACTGCTCGATCGGGTAGCCGCGATACAGCAACACCCCCTCATCGCCATCAATGTAGGTGATCTTGCTTTCACACGACGCGGTGCCCCCATACCCCGGGTCGTACGTGAACAACCCGGTCTGCGCATACAGCTTCCGGATGTCGAACACCGGGGCCCCAATCGTCGCCTCCATCAACGGGATCGACACCGACTTATTGGAACCTTCAAGACTGATCGTCACAGACCGCTTGGCTGAGCCACTCATGGGGATGTCCTTGTTGCACGGGGCGGATCGCCCGCCCCACCGGATTGCGGCAAACGTATGGTGCCGCGCCCCCGCACGCAACCTTCGCTCCTGCAGCAATCGACGCCCGCAGCCAAATCAAGCAAAGCCAGGGGCTTCGCCCTTGGTTCCCACCGGAGGGCGCTGCCCTCTGGACACCCGCCAGGGCACAGCCCTTGGAACCCCTCCGTTGGTCGGTGTGGGGAGGGGGCTGACCGAGACTGTCACCGCGGACCGAGCAAGCTCCCACCCCGACCAAAACGATCGGATTCCAAAGGCTTGGCCTTTGGTTGGGGGTCATGCGGCAAAACCCCTGACGGGTTTTCAGGGCAGCGCCCTGACCTTCCCTGGCGCGGCTATGGGCGCGGTCAGTAGCGGCGCAGCAGGGCGACCATGCGGCCTTGGACTTTGACGCGGTCGGCCGGGAAGATGCGGGTTTCGTGGCGGACGTTGCAGGGTTCCAGGGCGATGGAGGCGGCGCGGCGGCGCAGGCGTTTGAGGGTGACTTCGGTGTCGTCGATCAGCGCGACGACGATCTGGCCGTTTTCGGCGGTTTCGCCTTTGCGGATGATGACGGTGTCGCCGTCCAGAATGCCGGCTTCGACCATAGAGTCACCCGCGACTTCCAGCGCGTAGTGTTCACCGTTGCCCAGCATGGCGAGCGGCACTTCGATCTGGCTGCTTTGGTCGCGCAGGGCTTCGATGGGCAAGCCGGCGGCGATGCGGCCATACATCGGCAGTTGGATGGCGCCGGCTTCGTTAGCGGCGCGTACGCCGGGCAGGCGCTGGGAGAAGTCGCCTTGGATGACCTGGGGTGAGAAGCCGGGGGTGTCGCCGTTGCCGTTGGCGGCTATGGGCGACTGGGAGATGCCGGGAACGCGAATGACGTCGAGGGCGCGGGCGCGGTGGTGGCGCCGCTGCAGGAAGCCGCGTTCTTCCAGGGCTGTGATGAGGCGGTGGATCCCAGATTTCGAGCGGAGCTGAAGAGCCTCCTTCATTTCCTCGAAGCTGGGGGAGAAGCCGGTTTCCTTCAGGTGCTTGTCGATGAAGACGAGCAACTCGTGCTGCTTGCGGGTGAGCATGGTGGCCAACGGTCTCCTGCACTGGGGCCGCCATTCGAGTGAATGTCGGAACAAACCAGCAACTGCTGTGTGTTCGTATTAGGTTCGCACGCCAGCGTCAAGATTTTGTACCGGAGTCGGTGGAGGAACCCTTAAATTCCATGCGCCTGCAGGCGGATGATGCGGACGTCCGCGCCTGCGGCAAGGGCGGGGGCGTGGGGCGCGCGCAGGATCAGCGCATCGGCGCGGGCCAGGCGTTGCAGCATGGCGGAATCCTGCACCGGGAAGGGCGTGACGATGTGAGCGCCGTCATCCGGTGCGGGGGCAAGGGTGGCGCGCAGATGGTCGGCGCGGTGGTCGTTGGCGGCGAGTTTGGCACCCAGGCGGGCGGGCTCGGTGGCAGGTGGGTTGCCGGGCAGGCCGCTGAGGCGGGCGAGCGCCGGCACCAGGAACAGCACCCCGCAAACCAGGGCGGAGACGGGATTGCCGGGCAGGCCAAGCACCGGCGTGGGGCCGAGCCGGCCGAACAGCAGCGGCTTTCCGGGGCGCATGGCGATCTGCCAGAAATCCAGCGCCATGCCGCGCTGGCGCAGGCTTTCGATCACCAGGTCGTGGTCGCCGACCGAGGCACCGCCAGTGGTGACCAGCATGTCCATCCCGCCGATTGCGTCCGCGGTGGCGGCGATGGTGGCGCGGTCGTCGCGGGCGACCGGCAGCACGACTGGATCGCCGCCCGCGGCGCGCACCAGGGCGGCGAGGGCGTGGGAGTTGGAGCTGACGATGCCGCCGGTGGGGATGGGTTCGCCGGGCATGGCGATTTCGTCACCGGTGGCGAGGATGGCGACGCGTGGGCGGCGGTGGACGCTAATCCACGGGTGATTGGCGGCGGCGGCGAGCCCGACGTCACGGGCGGTGAAGCGGCGGCCGGCGACGACGACGGGGTCTCCGGCGGTGAAATCCTGGCCGGCGCGGCGGATATGGCGTTTGGCGGTGACGGTTTCCGTGACGGTGACCTGATCACCGTCGCGCCTGGCGTCTTCCTGCAGCAGGATGGCATCCGCGCCGTCGGGCACGACGCTGCCGGTGAACAGGCGCACGGCCTGGCCGGGTCCGACGCTGCCGGCGAAGGGGTGGCCGGCGGGCGCGGCGCCGATCACGTGCAGGGTCGCGCCCAGCGTGCCGTCCACGGCGCGCAGCGCGTAGCCGTCCATGGCGGAGACATCGGCCGGCGGCTGGGTGAGGCGGGCGAGCACCGGTGCGGCGGCAACGCGGTTCCAGGCTTCGGCCAGGGCGACGATCTCGGCCGGGGTGGGGTTGAGGGTGGCCAGAACCCGGCCACGGGCTTCGTCCACACTGATCATGGCTGGCTGAACTCCCCCGACTTGCCGCCCGCTTTATGGGTCACGCGCAGCGCCTCGATCCGCATCCCGCGGTCCACCGCCTTGCACATGTCATAGACCGTCAGCGCGGCGACCGAGGCGGCGGTGAGGGCTTCCATCTCCACCCCGGTCCGCCCGGTCGTGCGTACGGTCGCGGTGATCTGCACCGCGCTCGCGACGGGATCGGGCGTGAGGTTGACGCTGACCTGTGTCAGCGGCAGCGGATGGCAGAGCGGGATGAGCTCGGCGGTGCGCTTCGCCGCCATGATGCCCGCCAGCCGGGCGGTGCCCAGCACGTCGCCCTTCTCCGCGTTGCCGGCCTGAATCAGCGCCAGCGTCGCGGGCTGCATGACGATGCGCGCCTCGGCGGTGGCGGTTCGATCCGTGATGGCCTTTTCTGTGACGTCGACCATGGCCGCCTTGCCACTGGCGTCGAAATGGCTGAGCCCGCCGGTCATGCCACAAGGCCGAGCAGGCTGCGCGTCGCGGCGGTGACGTCGTCCTGACGCATCAGGCTTTCACCAACCAGAAGGGCGCGCGCGCCAGCCGCTTGCAGCCGGACGATATCGGCGTGGGTGCGGATGCCGCTCTCGGCCACCAGCAAACGGCCGCCTGGCAGATAGGTGGCCAGCTCCTCCGTCGTCGCCAGATCCGTCTTCAACGTCTTGAGATTACGATTATTAATCCCAATCAGCTCCGTCCTAAGCCGCAGGGCTCGATCCAGCTCTGCACGATCATGCACCTCCGCGAGCACGTCCATGCCCAGCGCCACAGCCGTCGCTTCGAGTTCCGCCGCCTGGGCATCTGACAGTGCCGCCAGGATCAGTAGGATGCCGTCCGCCCCCATCAGGCGGCTTTCCGTGATCTGCCAAGGATCCAGCATGAAATCCTTGCGGAGCACCGGCAGGCTCACCGCGGCGCGCGCCGCGACCAGATGTGCGGTCTGCCCCTGGAAGTGCGGCGTATCGGTCAGCACCGATAGGCAGGCGGCGCCGCCATCACGATAGGCGCGGGCGAGGGCAGGCGGATCGAACTGCGCCCGGATCAACCCGCCCGAGGGCGAGGCCTTCTTGATCTCGGCGATCAGTCCGATACCACCTGCGGCCGCCCGTCGCAGCGCTTGGGCAAAACCGCGAGGCCTGTCCGCGCTGGCGGCAATGCGGGCCTCCATCGCGGCGATGCCTGTGGCGCTGCTGCGCCGCGCGGTCTCGACGCGCGTGTCGGCACAGATGCGGGCGAGGGCGTCGGTCTGGTCCATGGTCGCGTACTAAGGCAGGTGACAGGTCCGGTCCATATCGGCGCGCCGCGCCTCGCGGCCAAGGCGCATCAGTTTCAGGGATCGAACCGCACCGCGGTGGTGTTGCCTCCACACAGCACGACACCGACATGCGATCCTGCGGGCGGCGCGTAGCGACCTGATAGCAGCGCTGCGAAGGGCGCGGCGCCACCCGGCTCGATCACCATGCGCAACACGTCCCACAGCGCCTGTTGAGCTTGTAGAATTGCCTCGTCGGTCACCAGTACGACCTGCGCGACATTACGGCGCGCGATGGGAAACACCGCCGTGCCAACCCGGGGAGGCGCGAGGGAATCGGCGGCGATCCCCGACGCTTCCGCATCGACCGGTTCACCCGCCGCCAGGGCGCGGGTAAGCGTAGGTGCCCCCTCCGGTTCCACACCAATCACCGGGATGCGCCGCTGGTACCAGGACGCGATCCCACCGATCAGCCCGCCACCGCCCACCGCGACCAGCAATGCCTCGAGCTCCGGCGCCTGGGCTTCCAGTTCGAGGCCGACCGTGCCTTGGCCCAGCATGGTCTCGCGCTGATCGAAGGCGTGCACGCTGAGCGCGCCGGAGCTGGACAGCCACGTGTCGCAGGCAGCGAGCGCATCGGCGTAGCGATCGCCGTGCACCACCAGGTGCGCCCCGTAATCGCGGATCCGCTGGATCTTCGCCGGAGAGGAGATCTCCAGCATGAAGATGCGCGCCGGAATGCCCAGCTTCATCGCCGCATAGGCGACGGCCGCGCCGTGGTTGCCCCCCGACGCGGCGGCGATACCCACGCCCGGAACGTCGCGGGTCAGCAGGTTGGTGAACGCGCCGCGCGTCTTGAAGACGCCCGTGTGCTGCAGTGATTCGAGTTTGAACGTGAGTCGCACATCGCCGAGGCCGAAGTCTTGACCATCGATCTCGATGACAGGCGTGCGGCGGATGTGCGGCCGGATCAGCGCATAGGTGGCGGTGATCGCATCGCGGCTGATGACAGGATCGGTTGGCATGCGAATGGTATCCTTGTGCGGAGGCGGGATGGTGGTGGTTCGTTTGACATTAATTAGTTCGCCACCGGCCGGCGGCCGACCCACCCTGGATGAAACTGTCCCTGCGGCGGTGTTGGCGCTATCGTTTCTGATCGGTCGGCACCGAGGTCGGTTTTTCTATGGTGCGGAAGAGCCGGTGAATTAGTTGGACCCGGGGTATCTCGATCACCCCCACTGGAGCCAAGGAGTGGCAGCACTCCCGGAGC
>DATHNE010000020.1:0-7618 GCA_035486355.1 Acetobacteraceae bacterium | reverse complement strand
GTAATAGCCGTCGGCAGAGGCAAACTGGTCGCGCTCAGGCAGCGTGATGGAGTCGTCGGCCAACCGGTAGAATGCGCGGTCGCCGCGCGCATGGCGGATCGTCGCATCGAAACGTGCCAGGATCGTCTCGGCCCGCTCATGACGTTCCCAAGCGGGGAGCGCGGGACGGTTTGTTGCCGGTGCCAAGCCATCGATCTGCTCCGCATTGAACACGACGGCCGACCAGACCCGCGGGCGTTCGTACCGCACCACGTGGAGGGCATAGCGTCGGTTGTCAGCTAAACAACGCTAAGGCCGAACGAAAGCGAACGACGCTGTTGTCTGGCTGGATGTCCCAAAGCTGTCCGTTCTGTGGATACCTCTGCGGGAGCGGCTCGCAAGGCGCTTTCCCGTCGAGAGAAAACATCCCGCGATTGCCATCCGTCCCAAAACCGTCGACCACGTTCTTAGGACGGCAGGTGTTCCGACAACGTCCGACCTTAGCGTTGTTTAGCTGACAACCGACGCTATGCCCTCTACTGCCCACGCGAAGTTAACGTGGCAATGCCGTCACCGCCCATCACATCAGCAGCAGCACCCACACCCGCAGCCATGAACGCCGGAACGGCAGCAGCCGCAGCTCATGACGTCGCAACAGTCATAACCGCAGGGGTCGCAGCTATATCCTTGCCCGTGCGATGGACCGCCCCACGGCTGCGACGCCATCCCGCCCAGCGCACCGGTACTGCTCGCCAGCGCCGCGTTCAGCAGGTCGATGCCGAGGCGTATAGTGGTACCCAGCCGATGCGCGAGCGATCCCATCGGATGCTCTTGCTGCGGTCCCTGCGGCATGTAGGCGAATCCGGCCGGATATCCGGGCAGCGCGCCCATTGATGGCGGCATCGCCCATCCGGGCATCATCGGAAACCCTACAGGTCCGCCGGCAAGCCTTGCCTTGTACTTTCCGAACGCCTCCTGCGCGGCGGTGGCGCCGCTGGCCGGGGCCGTGGGTGACGACGGCGTACCCGTGGCGGGCGCCGGCATTGCGGGCGTTCCGCCCGGGGAAGGAGTGCTTCCGCTCATGGCCTGGTCCTTCTCAGCAGCAACTGAACACTTCGCACCAGCGCACGCGCGCCGTGCAATTCGACACCTCGACCAGCAGGGTCGCGCCCGGCTTGGTCGTGATGATGCACTCATGGACCCGGTAGGTCGTACCGGCCGCTTCCTGTCTTCCCCAGGCCAGCAGAGTCCCTTCGCTGTCCTTCACCTCGACAACGACAGCAAATGCCGTCGTCGCCACGGTGGCGGCGTATTCGACCGCCAGCGTCACGCAACAGCCACCGCCGATGAAGGCGGTAGCGGTGCCGATGTTGGTGGTCTCATCCGACACCTTCGCGATCTGCAGCGCCTGAAGCGCGGTGCCGGGCGTCTGTCCCGTGGTTGTCCGCGCGCCAGGCGTTACCACCAGTTCCTTCGCCTCCTTGCGGCACTCTCGGCAGCCGCAGCAACACGAGCCGCTCGGTTGGCCGCACTGCCGGCAATGGCCAGAAGGCACCATGCCGCGCCAAGGCGCGAAGGGCATCAGCGGCGTCGTTCCGGTATAACGTTGAAGCCCCATTCCTGATTGCATGTTCGCGCTCCTGTTCAGCAGCACACGGGTTCGCACCAGCGCAGCCGGGCCATGACGCCGGTCACGGTCAGCGTCAGCATGGAGCCGCGCGGAACGCTACCGAACCGACGCACATGGAACCCGGGCGTCAGCGCGGTGGCTGTCCACGTCGTGGTGCCCCCGGAGTCGATCGTCACGGTGACGGCGGGGCTGGCCGCGCTCTTGTCCACCCAATACTCGACCCAGGCACTGCTTGCGCCGCCCTCGCCGGTAAACGCCGCGGCACTCGTACTGGTGCCGTCGGCCTCGAGTTCATTCAGCAGCATCCACGCCCAGGCCGGAGCCCAACATGGCGCACAGCCCATATGTCCCAGGTATCCCATGTATCCCATGATCGTCTCCTGTCACGGTCCCGGAGATGGCGACGATGAGCCCGACGAGGGTGCCGTCAGATCCTGCACCACAGTCAGCACCTGCGTCAGTGCATCGAAGCCCGCGTTGACGACGTTGTTCACGGCCCCAGCAAGCTTGTTCGGGACCTGCTGGGTCAACAGCGTCGAGGCCGTTTGGTACACGGCGATGCTGATCGGATCGAGGATGCTTGCCATCGAAAGTCTCCTTCAGGTTATCCGCCGGCCATCGTTGCGCGCGTGAAGAAGCCTGCCGTCGTCACCACGATCTGCATGGCTGCGCGCGTGCCGGCCTTCAGGCATGACGACGCGTTCGGCCATTGCATCACCCTCCAGCCCATGCGCTGAGATGACGGCTGCCCAGCCGCAGTGCCTTAGTCGCGATCTCGAGGCCCCAGTCGATGTTCGGCAATGGATCGCGCAGCGCGCTCCGGCCGGCAGTAAACAAACTGGACGCGGCTTCACTGGCCAGGCGGACCGGCGCCGCGGCACCGCCATTGGCGGCGAGGAACGCCGCCCAGGCGGCGCGATCGCACGGGAAGGCGCCGTACAATGCACGCGGGGACAGTGCGATGCTTTGCGACAGCACGCCACTGAACACCCCGGCGCAGAAAGCCTCGAAACGCCGGTCTTCCCCGGTGAGCCGTCCGATCTGCTCCAGCATGAATAAGCAGAAGTCGCGCAGGTTGGGATTCTTGGCGATCGCCAGGAAGATCTCCGCCGTCTGCCAGTCGCATTCGACGTGCTGGCGCAGCAGTGTCTCATACCGGCCAAGGCCCTGGCGCGAGAAATCGCCTTTCTCCAGCGCGGCGGCGGTGGCCTCGGCCGCGAACCAGGCGCCCTCCATGGCCTTGTGGATGCCGCCGCCGTTCAACGGATCGGCCTGGTTCGCGGCATCCCCCACCAGCATCACACGGTCATCGACAACGGTGCGGGGCCGGTAGAAAGCGGCGGAACCGCCGGAAACGCCGCCACACCGTTCGGCATCGCGCAATGGCTCGGCCATCTCGTTGGCAATGAAGCGGCGGAACAGGCCGCCAAGATCGGCGAGCGGGAAATAGCGGTCGTGGGCGTAGCCTAGGCCAATATTGGCGAAGCCAGTGTCGTCAACGAATAGCCAGCCGTAGCCGGGAAAGTAGTCGCGATCAAAGTAGACCTTGATCGGTGCGCCAGCGGATCTGACACCGCGGAAGTAGGCCCGCAGCGACACCGCCATCACACCGTCTTTCAACTGATTGCCAATCGCACGCGACACCACGGAAGAAACACCGTCCGCGCCGATCACCAGGCGGGCGCGGAACGCCTCGGTGCCCGCCGGCGTGCGCGCGAGGACAGTGGCGGCTTCGCCATCGCGCTCGATGCCGCGGACCACGACATTCGGGCGGAAACTCGCGCCATGGGCCAGCGCGTTGCGCATCAGTGTGTGGTCGAAGCGCCGCCGGTCCAGCAGCACGGCGAAATCAGGATAGGCCGTGCCATCCGGGAAGCCACCGGTCAGCACGCGGCGGCCGTTCACGAACAGATCGCAGTCGTGGATGACGCCCTGGGTCTGCGACAGCACCTCATCGATGCACCCGAGCCGGTCGCACCAGTAGATCGCCTGCGGCGTCAACCCATCGCCGCAGACCTTGTCGCGAGGAAAATCCGATTTGTCGAGCAACAGCACGTCCACGCCGCGGCGCGCAAGGAAACTGGCGGCGCTACTGCCGCCCGGTCCCGCACCGACGACGATCACGTCATGGATCATGCTTCGATCACCAATACGACCGGGATACGGATGCTGTCCTCGGCGGTTACGGCGATGCTGCCGTGGTAGACGTCGCCGGGCGAGGTGTCCGGGATCGCGCCGCTCAGCACGAATTTCTCGAAATCCATGGGCGCGATGGTGGCGGCTTCCGGCGTGACCGACAGGCTCGCAGGCGGCAGCATAGCGCCGGTGCGTTCGCCGGTGAACGGCTCGACGCGCAGCGTCACCGGCTTCGGCGCCGCCGCGCTGTCATTGTTGATGGAGAAGGAAATACTAACCGGCATGCCAGGAGCGAGGCGCAGGCGGTTGGTGATGCCAAATGGCTGTGGGTTTGGCGCCGCTGCACCGTCCGCGGTCCGAGGTGGCGGTGCCGGGGGGGCCCCTTGCGGCATGACGCCAGAAGGAGCCTCGGGATAGGAGGGGGCCGCCGGTTCCGCGAAAGCCGCCTCCATCATTTTGCTGAAGATCTTGCGCTGGGCGGCCGCGCCGAGCGTGCCGGCCACGGTCAACCCCAGCGACAAGCCAGCCTCGGCAAGGTCCAGGCCCTTTCCCAAAAGATCGCCGAACCGATCCAGGCGCGCCCTAAGATCGAGCTCCTCATCGGCCGAAGGCGGGGCAAATGTCGCGACATGCGGTGCCGCATTGCCCTGGGCGGCCGTGCCGTCGGTCCCGTTGCCCGCACGGTCAGCCATGGCGGCAACCGCAACCGCCGTAGCAGGGCGGTTCGCAGGCGATCTTGTAAACGCGGTGTGGCGGCGGCCGCGGCGGAGGCGGTAGTGACGGCGGACCCCAGAAGAAACTCTCCGCCGTACGGCGGATGATGCAGGCCGGGCCCCAGAACAAGGCAAAGGATGCGCGGGCGACGGCAGCCATGAGCTGGGCAGGATGCATCGGCATTGGACGAGCCGGTGGCGCGTACATCGGGGCAAGCGCCGGTGTGCGCGTCGGAGAGAGCGGTTGCGTGTGCATCTCAGCCTCGGACCGTGGCATAGGCGAAGCGCGGCGGGCCGCAGCGTACCGCTTGCGGCAGCGGCACGGCTTCGGCACAGCGTTCTTCCAGTTTGCTGGGAATGCCGGGGTTGCCGGCGGCCGCCGCTACCGGGAAGCTGCGATCGTGCGTGTGCGATTGCTCACGCCGGGCGCGGTCGCGCGGGATCAGCCTTGTGTTGCCGGTCAGGCGAACGCGCAGAATTTCAAATCCCATCAAGTGCGCGCGCGCCGTGTAGTCGGACGGCATGTCGAAACACTGCTGCAACGCGATCGCCACCGGCGGAATCTGGCTGACGCCGATCGCGAGTTCGGGAACCTGGTTGACCGACAGGTTGACCACCGGCAGACGGGTCACGTTCAACTGGTCCACGGTCAGCGGATCGATCTCACGCACACGGTCGATGCGCAGCGAGTCGATCAGCAGCGGATCGAGATTGTTCAGTTCCTTGATGTGCACCGCGATCGGCGCGATGTTCGACACCTTGTCGATGCTGCTGATCTCGACCGGCGTCAGCGTCACCGGCGCGATGTTGTCAACGCTGTCGATGCTGGTGATTTCGACACTGAAATCAGCCATGGGCGCGCTCCTTCGCTTTGCTCAGAGTCCGGGCCAGACGTAGTTCAACAGCAGCACCTCGGCGTCGTCGGTGACAGCCGGGTTGGCGGCCAGCGACGCAGTGACAGTGGCCACGGTGGTGGTGCCGCTGATCGGTGCGGTGTAGACGCCGAAGTGGCTGTCCCCAAGAACGGCCACAACGCTTCCCACCGAGGTCGTCCAGTGCACGGTCGGATTGGCGGCGTGCCGCGGGAAGGCGCGGAACACCCTCATTTTGTTGCTGTCATCCATGTAGGCGTTGTCGTCGTTGGTGCGGTAGTACAGCGTGATGCGCTTGGGCCAGATCTCGATCCGCGGCGCGGGTGCCGGCAGCGGACCGAGCCCCACCAGCGTGACCCATGCAAAGGCCTTGCGCAGCGGGTCCGCCCGGGCGGTCGCCACAACTACATCCGTCGTGCCGCTCAGCAGCGCGCCCTTGTTCGGAGCCTGATAAAGCCCTGTGGCGTCGATGGTGCCCTGGCCAGGGCTGCCATCAGGCGCGAACACCTGCCAGATCACGCCACGATCGCTGTTATAGACGACCGCCTCGAAGCGAAGCTGGGTGTCGATCGGATCGATCCAGCGCTCGTCGTGGAAATACAGTTCGGCGCGCGGCGGCTGCACCGCCACTTCGACCCGGTGGCGGCAGATCATGTGGTGTACCACCTGGAACGGCGGATGATGCGCAGAGCGCAGGGCGGGGGGCGGGATCACTCCTCGAACACCGTTTCGACCGCGGCCTTCAGGATTCTGCCGGGTGCGTCGCCCTCCACGTGGATATCCGCCTTGCAGTCGCCCTTCACCTGTAGCTCCCCGGCAATTCCACGTTCACCGCCGAGCGTCCCGGTCGTGTGCGCCTCCGTGACATGCAGCGTGGCTTCCGCCGGACGCACCGTCAGATGCACGGGACCGAGCGATCCGGCGATGACACGGCGGCGACGGAACGGGATCGCCAGGTGAAGCGGAACCGCCGCTATGTCGATGCAGATTTCCTGGGTCTTCAGTGACAGAGTCGCCCCGCCGTGCAGGGCAAACTCCATCCTGTCCAAATGCGCATGCAGGCGCAGATCGGGATGCGCGGCGATGCCGATATGAGCCTTGAGGTTCATGCCGGCCCCTCCCCCGCGGCCTGCGGCACCTCACCGTCCGGATAGACTCGGCCGGCCAGGTCGCTGAACATCTCCTCGACGATCTCGTTGAGTTCCTTGAAGCCCTTCAGCGCCTCGGCGACCTGGGTGCAGCTCTCGCCCTGGACTTCGAAATGCACCATTGGCCCCAAGCGGATCGACAGATTGATGCGTGGCACGGTCACTCCTTTCTGTCGGAGCCATTGCGGTTGAGCGAGCGATCCAATGCACGTACCCGAGCGATCACGGCATCGAGCGTGGAAAGCATGTTGTCCACGACTTCCTTCTCGCGCCGGCCGAGATTGCGATAGATCGCACCGAGCTGCGCCGTGAGGGCGCGTCCTTCGTCGGTGTTCTGATAGTCCTTGCCGCGCTCCTTCAGCACGCCCGAGAACTGGCTGACGAGCGACACAACGCCGAGCAGGAGATCGGCGCGGTCGGCGGCTTCGCTGGGGGTCGTCTCTTCCGGCAAGGGCTTGCACCGTTTGCATGCGACGGTCAGGTCGTCATTGGTAATGCGCCACCAGCCGTAGAGCGGCGCATCGGCGGGAATGGCGCTGCAGCCGCTTCGGTGCAGGCGGCCGGAGGCGGCATCGAACTGGTACGGTGCCGCGGCAGCCTCGGCGGTGTTGTCCACGCGCAGCAACACGTCAGAGCGAAGTCCGCCACGCCTCCGCAACCCCTGCAGCGCGGAGGCGACCTGGTCCAGCAGCGGAACGGATTGCTCACTCGAAGGCATCCCATGCCGATCCGGCCTTGCCTCGCTGCAGGCGATGCTTGTCGAGGCGGGTGAGGTAGTAGCGCAACAGGAAACCAAGCAGCAGGTCACGGCCTTCGTTCGCCGGCAGCCCCGTGACGAGGCGCGCGAAATGGGCGAAGACGATGCGGTGCAGCACTTGCTCTGGCCGCTGCACCTGATTCATGTAGGTCAGTCGGCCATCGCGCCGGTCGGTGAAGCAGTCGCCATGATCGTCGATGAACATGAACAACGCGCCGGCCGAGAGCACGAGGGCCAGCGTCGGCAATGGCAGCGATGGCACGAGGAACGCGGTCAGCACGACGATGCAGTGCCCGCCGCGGTCGCGCGCGTAGCGTTTGAGCAAGGCGCGCTGGCGCGGCGGCGGAAGCGCTGCGAGGTGCGCAGGGTCGAGCCGCAGGCCC
>DATHNE010000019.1:0-12726 GCA_035486355.1 Acetobacteraceae bacterium | reverse complement strand
TGACGCGAAACGATCGTCCGCCCCGAGCCACCATGGGCGCCTGCAGTCCCGCCATCGTGTCCACAACCTGCTCCCCCGGCCACATGCCGGGGAAGCTAGGCCACGCGGGTTAAGACAACCTTGACGCGCCCTGGTATGATTTCCGCCGGATCAGCTTGGATCGGCGGTCAGCCCGGCGGCCGCGATGCCCGCCAGCGCCGCTGCCTCGTCGTTGTCCGAGGTGTCGCCGGACACGCCCACCGCGGCGATGATCGATTTGTCCGCCCCGCGTACCAGCACGCCGCCCGGCACCGGCACCAGCGAGCCACCCACCGCGTGCGTCGCCGCGGCGATGAAATGCGGCCGCTCCTCCGCGCGCTTGCCCAACGTGCGCGAACCGACGCCGAATGCCAGCGCCCCGTGCGCCTTGCCGGTGGCGATTTCCGCTCGGCGCAGGCTGGTTCCATCCTCGGCGGCATACGCCTTCAGCACGCCGCGGGCGTCCAATACGACGATCGCCAGTGGCTGGAATTTTTTCTCCCGCGCCGCCTGCAGCCCGGCGGTGATGATGGTCTGGGCCTGAGCCAGTGTGATCGACGACATGACGTGTCCTCCCCGTGTGTCTGTCTAACCTCTCCCGCTTCGCGGGAGAGGTCGAGACGCGAAGCGGCGAGGGTGAGGGCGATCGGGTCGGCAGGCAACTTTCTCACTGGCCCGTCTCACTGGCCCGAGCAGAAAAGAGAATGCGTGCCGACCCGATCACCCTCACCCTCGGCGCTGCGCGCCATCAACCTCTCTCGCGCAGCGGGAGAGGTTTCAATCAATCAATCAATCAAGGCAGCAGCGGATTCCAATCCTGCAGTTTGTCCTTGTCGGGCAGGTCCCCCGTATGCCATCCACCGCCCAGCGCACCCACCAGCGCGACGCTCGCCACCAGCCGGCTCTGCTGCACCGACAATGCCGTCTGCTGATCCCCCAGCAGAATCTCCTGTTCGGTAATGACAGCGGTATAGGCGACCGTGCCCGAGCGGTACTGGTTGAACAGCACGTTCACCGCCTTCTGTGCCGACGCAACAGCGATCGTCTCGGCCTGTTCCTGCTGCTCCAGGATGCGCAGCGAGGCCACCTCATCCTCGACCTGCTGAAATGCCGTCAGCACCGTCTGGCGGTAATTGGCCACGCTCTGGTCATACACGGCGCGCGCCGCCTGCACCGCGGCCGTGCGGGCGCCCCCCGCGAACAAGGTCTCCGAGGCCGATGCGCCCAGCGACCACAGGCTGTTGGCCGTCGTGAACAACTGCGACAGCGGGTTGCCGGCGAAGCCGCCAAGCGTGGACAGGCTGATATCCGGATAGAACGCCGCCACCTGCACGCCGATCAGCGCGTTCTCCTCCTGCATCTGCCGTTCGGCCGCCGCGATCGTCGGATTGCGTTCCAGCAAGGTGGAGGGCAGCCCCGGCGGCAGCACTGGCACGTCCGGGGTCAGCAGCGCGGGCGGAATGGTCAGGTCCGACGGCGGGTGGCCGGTCAGCACGGCGATCGCATGCTCGAAGATCGCCCGCTGCACGCCAACGCCGACAAGCTCCGCGCGCGCCCCTTCCAGTTGCGCCTGCGCGGTCACCGCATCCGCCGACGAGCTGGTGCCGGCGCGATACTGGTTGTTCACGATATCATACGCTCGCTGAAACGCGGCCACGGTCTGGCGCAGCAGTTCGGCAAGTGAATCCTCGGCGCGCAGATCGAAATAGTCGGTGGCCAGCGTCATCTGCGCGGAGAGCTTGGCATTCGCCAGATCGGCGGCGTTGACCTGCGCGAGCGCGACCTGGCTTTCCACCTGGCGGCGAACCTTGCCCCACACGTCCGGGCTCCAATCCACCGTCCCCTCGATGCTGTATTGCGTCACCGGCGCACCGCCCGAACGGCCGCCACCGCTACCGCCAAAGATGCTGCCGGTGCCGCCGCCACCCGATCCAGAGCTGCGCGTTACGCCCGGAGTGATGGTCGCGGTGGGAAACAGGCTGGCACGCGCTTCCCGCACCAGTGCCACGGCGTTCTGATATTCCGCCTCGAACTGCTTCACCGTCTGGTTGGAGGTCTCCACCTGGCGTTCCAGTTGGTCGAGCTCGGGATCATGGTAGATCGACCACCACGGGCCGCGATCCGACGCGTCCTGCGGCTGCGCCACGGTCCAGCCTTTCGTCTCCTTGTAAGCGACGGGAACCGGTGCGTCGGGCTTGTGATAGTCGGGCCCGACCATGCAGGCCGACAGCGTGAGCGAGAGAAATACGCCCGCCACACGTGCAACCGGCGTCCTCTGGCGATGCACCGGCTTGAACAGCGTCACACTCATTCCGCCGCCCCGGGGGTCGCCGAAAGGCCTGGGAACGCCTTCCGCCAACGCCGCCGCGTCGCCACGCGAGCCCGGTCGAAGTACAAATACACCACCGGGGTCGTGTAGAGCGTCAGCACCTGGCTCAGCATCAGTCCGCCGACGATCGAGATGCCCAACGGCCGGCGCAACTCGCCACCGGTCCCGAAACTCAGTGCCAGCGGCAAGGCGCCCAGCATCGCGGCCATCGTGGTCATCATGATCGGCCGAAACCGCAGCCGGCAGGCTTCAAATATCGCATCGCGCGGGTCCATGTTATGTGTGCGCTCGGCATCGAGCGCGAAGTCGATCATCATGATCGCGTTTTTCTTCACAATGCCGATCAGCAGGATCACCCCGATCAGCGCGATGATGGTGAAGGGCGTGCCGAACGCCAGCAACGCCAGCACCGCCCCGACACCCGCCGACGGTAGAGTGGACAGGATGGTGATCGGGTGCATGTAGCTCTCGTACAGCACACCCAGCACGATATAGACGGCGATCAGGGCGGCAGCGATCAGCACCGGCTCGCTGTTCAGCGATTGCTGGAAGGTCTGCGCGGTGCCGGCGAAACTGCCGTGCAGGCTCGCCGGCATACCGATCTGCCGCACCGCATCATCGATCGCCCGCGTCGCATCGCCGAGCGCCTTGCCGGGTGCCAGGTTGAAGGAAATCGTGGTGGCGACGAACAGCCCCTGATGGTTGACCGCGAGCGGCGTGTCGCCCGGCGCATAGCTGCTGAATACCGACAGCGGCACCATCGTCTCCTGGCTGGTGCTGACCGCGGCACCGGACGACGCGCTGCCCTTGCCGGTATTGGCCAACGCGTTGTTGGCGGCGTTGCGCTGCGAGCTGTTGGCGATGCTGGCCGCGGTGGTCGCGCTGCTGGAACCAGTCGTCGAGTTTGACGCGTTTTTGTAGGCGGGTGCTGCGCTCGTGCCCGTCGTACTGGTGGCGATGATCGCATTGTTGTAGTTCGGCGCGGTGATCGCGGAACCGGCCGCGCCGATCCGGACATTGCTGGTCGCGGCGGAAACCGTGCCGACCACCGAATTGGTGGTTGACGTGCCGCTGGCGGTACCGCCCGAGGTGCTGACCCACACGTCCTTCAACGTCTCCGGCGACTGCCAATAGCGCGGCGCCACTTCCATCACGACGTGATACTGGTTCTGCGCGCTGTAGATGGTCGAAACCTGGCGCTGACCGAACGCGTCGTACAGCGTGTTGTCGATCTGGCTGATCGTCAGGCCAAGTCGGCTCGCGGCGGCGCGGTCAATATGCAGGTCGGTCTCCAGGCCCTTCTGCTGCTGATCGGAATTCACATCGCGCAGAACAGGGTTATGCTCCAGCGCGGCCAGCAGCTTCGGTGCCCATTCGTACAGCAGCGCCGTGTTGTCCCCCTGTAGCGTGTACTGGTACGCCGCGTTGCTTTGCCGGCCGCCGACGCTGATGTCCTGGATCGGGACCAGGAACAGCCTTGCTCCTGGCACCACCGCCAGCTTGCGCCGCAATCGCGACATCACCGCGTCGATGCCCGAGCGCTCCGACAGCGGCTTCAACGCCACGAAGACCCGGCCGGTATTCGCCTGGCCGCCGGCACCGCCGCTGCCCTGGCCGGTAAAGCCGACCACGTGCTGCACCGCTGGATCGGCCTGCACAATGCTCATCAACTGCGCCAGCTTCTTCTCCATCGCCTGGAAGGAGATGCTCTGGTCGGCGACGATCCCGCCCATCATCCGGCCGGTATCCTGGGTTGGGAAAAACCCCTTCGGCACGACCACGTACAGCGCCACGTTCAGCACCATGGTGACCAGCAGCACCAGCAGCACCAGCAAGCTGTGCCGCAGCGACCAAGCCAGGGTGCGCTCGTACAGCGCCAGCGCGCGGTCGAACAGGGTGCGCCGTTTCGGGCCGGCGCGCTTTGGCTCCGGTCTCAGGAATATCGCGCACATCATCGGCGTGGTGGTGAGCGAGATTGCCAGCGACACCAGGATCGCCAGCGACAGCGTCATCGCGAACTCGCGGAACAACCGGCCGACGATGCCGCCCATCAGCAGGATCGGCAGGAACACCGCGATGAGCGAGAAGCTCATCGACATCACGGTGAATCCCACCTCGCTCGCCCCGACCAGCGCGGCCTGCATGCGCGGCATGCCGGCTTCCAGGTGGCGGGAGATGTTCTCCAGCACGACAATCGCGTCGTCCACCACGAAGCCGGTGGAAACCGTGAGTGCCATCAGCGACAGGTTGTCGAGGCTGAATCCCATCAGGTACATCGCGCCAAACGTGCCGATGATGGAAACCGGCACGGCCACCGCGGGGATCAGCGTCGCCCGGGCGCTGCGCAGAAACAGGAAGACCACCATGGTCACCAGGGCGACGGCGACCAGCAGCGTCATCTCGGTGTCGAACAGGCTCGCCCGGATCGTCGTGCTGCGGTCGTTGGCGATGGTCAGGTTCATGTCGGCCGGCATCGCCGCCATGAGCTGCGGGATCGCCGCCTTCACGCTGTCGACCGTATCGATGATGTTCGCGCCGGGCTGGCGGAACAGGATCACCAGCACCGCGGGCTGGCCGTCCGAAAACCCGGCGTTGTCGATGTTCTCGACGGAATCCTGCACATCCGCGACATCGGACAGCCGGACCGCGGCGCCGTTGCGATAGCCGATCACCAGCGGCTTGTAGTCGTCCGCGTGGGATGCCTGATCGTTGGTGTAGAGCTGGTAGTGCCGCCCGTTGGCCTCGATCGAGCCTTTCGGGCTGTTGGCGTTGGCGGAGGCAAGCGCGGCGCGGACGTCCTCCAGGCCGATGCCGTATTTGAACAGCGCGGTCGGGTTCAGGTCCACCCGCACGGCGGGCAACGCCGCGCCGCCGATAATCACCTGGCCGATGCCCGACAGTTGCGACAGGCGCTGCGACAGCACGTTGGTCGCGGCGTCGTACATCTGGCCGCGGGTCAGGGTCTTCGAGGTCAGCGCCAGGATCAGGATCGGCGCGTCGGCCGGGTTCACCTTGCGATAGGTCGGGTTGCTGCGCAGGCTGGTCGGTAGGTCGGCCCGCGCCGCATTGATCGCCGCCTGCACGTCGCGCGCCGCGCCGTTGATGTCGCGATCCAGCCCGAACTGCAACACGATCCGCGCCTGCCCGACCGAGCTGCTCGATGTCATTTCCGCCACGTCGGCGATCTGGCCGAGATGGCGCTCCAGCGGCTCCGCGACGCTGGTCGCGACGGTCTCCGGGCTGGCGCCGGGCAGCGACGCCTGCACCGAGATGGTCGGGAAATCCACCTGCGGCAGCGGCGAGACCGGCAGCTTGAAGAACGCGAACATCCCGGCCAGAGCGATGCCGAACGTCAGCAGCGTGGTGGCGACGGGTCGCGCGATGAACGGGGCGGAGATGTTCATGAGACGACCCGGTCATTCTTCTCCCCCTCCCGTTGAGGGAGGGGGGTGGGGGGAGGGGCGCGTACAGCCGCCTGCCGTTGCGATACGCACCCCTCCCCCCAACCCCCTCCGTCAAGGGGAGGGGGAGTTGCTTCTTGCGAAGCCCTCACGTCGGTGCCTTGCCGGTGGAGGCACTGCCGCCGGCCAGGCCCTTGCCGGAGAGTCGCCACGCCAGGCGGTCGAACATCAAATAGATCACCGGCGTGGTGAACAACGTCAGCACCTGGCTGACCACCAGGCCGCCGATGATCGCCACCCCAAGCGGCCGGCGTAGCTCGGAGCCCGTGCCGTTGCCCAGCATCAGCGGCAGCGCGGCGAGCAACGCCGCCATCGTCGTCATCAGGATCGGCCGGAAGCGCAGCAGGCAGGCCTGGTGGATCGCCTCCAACGGCGCCTTGCCCTCCACGCGCTCGGCCTCCAGCGCGAAGTCCACCATCATGATGGCGTTCTTCTTGACGATGCCGATCAGCAGGATGATGCCGATGATCGAAATGACGTCGATGTTGTCGCCGGCGATCAGCAGCGCCACCAGCGCACCGGCGCCGGCCGACGGCAGGGTGGACAGGATCGTGATCGGGTGGATGAAACTTTCATACAGCACCCCCAGCACGATGTAGACGGTGATGATCGCCGCCAGCACCAGCATCAGTTCGTTGGACAGCGACGCCTGCAACGCCGCCGCCGCGCCCTGGAACGCCGTCACGAAACTCTCCGGCAGATGGATATCCTGCTCCGCCTGGCGGATCGCGGTCACCGAGGCACCAAGCGAGGAACCCGGCGTGATATCGAAGGAAATCGTCGTCGCCGGGAACTGCGCCAGATGACTGATCTGCAACGGCCCCGGCTTTTGCTCGATCGTCACGATGGCGGATAGCGGCACCTGCCCCGTGGTGGACGCCGAGGACGGCAGGTAGATCGAATCGAGCGCGTTCAGCGAGGTTTGCAGCGACGGCGCGCTCTCCATGATGACGCGATACTGGTTCGATTGCGTGTAGATCGTCGAGATGATCCGCTGCCCGAACAGATCGTACAGCGCGTTGTCCACCGTCGCCGGAGTGATGCCGTAGCGCGCCGCGCTTTCCCGGTTGATCACCAGGTTCACGTCCAGCGCTTGTTCTTGGAGGTCGCTCGCGATGTTCGTCAGGTCGGGCGACTTCCGCATTTGCGTGAGCAATTTGGGAACCCATTCGGTGAAGGCCGAGAGGTTGGGGTTCTCCAGGACGAATTGGTACTGCGTGCGGCTGACCGAGGCGTCGAGCGTCAAATCCTGCACCGGTTGCAGATACAGCGACACTCCCGAGACATCGGCGGTCTCCCGCTGGATGCGGTCGGCGATCTGGGTGGCATCCAGCGTGCGGTCGTCCTTCGGCTTCAGGTTGATCAGGAAGCGGCCGGTGTTCAGCGTCATGTTGTTGCCGTCCACGCCGATGAACGAGCTCAGGCTGACCACGTCCGGATCTTTCAGGATCGCGTCCGCCAGGTCCTGCTGATGCTGCGACATCGAGTCGAACGAGGCGGTCTCCGAGGCGACCGAAATTCCCTGCAGGACACCGGTGTCCTGCACCGGAAAGAACCCCTTCGGCACGACGATGTAGAGCAATACGGTCACCACCAGGGTGACGACCGCAATGAACAGCGTCAGCCACTGATGGTCGAAGACCACCCGCAGCGCCCGGTCGTACTGGCCGATGATCCAGTTGAAGCCGTGCTCTGCGCCGCGGTCGAAGCGGCTGCGCTCCGCGTCCGGCCGGTGCCGCACCAGCTTAGCGCACATCATCGGCACCAGGGTCAGCGATACGACGGCAGAGATGACGATGGTCACCGACAGGGTGATGGCGAACTCATGGAACAACCGGCCGACCACGTCGCCCATGAACAGCAGCGGGATCAGCACGGCGATCAGCGACACCGTCAGGCTGATGATGGTGAAGCCGATTTGCTCCGAGCCTTTCAGAGCAGCGTTGAGCGGGGATTCGCCGGCCTCTACGTAGCGGGCGACGTTCTCGATCATGACGATGGCATCATCGACCACGAAACCGGTGGAGATGGTCAGCGCCATCAGCGACAGGTTGTCCAGGCTGAAGCCGAGCAAATACATGATCGCCAGCGTGCCCACCAGCGACAGCGGCACCGACAGGCTGGGAATGATCGTCGCCGGCAGGTTACGCAGGAACAGGAAGATCACCAGCACGACCAGGACGACGGCGAGGCCCAGCTCGAACTCCACGTCGGAGACCGAGGCGCGGATCGTTGTGGTGCGGTCGGTCAGCACGGCGACGTTCACCGCCGCCGGCAAGGTGGCGGTGAGTTGCGGCAGCAGCGCCTTGATGGTGTCCACCACCTGGATGACGTTGGCGCCCGGCTGACGCTGGATGTTGAGGATCACCGCCGGCGTGCGGTTCGCCCATGCCGCGAGCTTGGTGTTCTCGGCGCCGTTGACGACCGTCGCGACGTCCTTCAGCCGCACCGGATTGCCGTTGCGATAGGCGATGACCGTGTTCAGGTACTGGTTAGGGTCGGTGATCTGGTCGTTGGCGTTGATCGTCGATGCCTGCGCCGGGCCGTCAAAGTTACCCTTCGGCGTGTTGACGTTGGCATTGCCCAGGTTGGTGCGCAGGTCGTCGATATTCAGCCCGTACGCCGCCATGGCGCGCGGATTGATCTGCACCCGCACCGCCGGCACCTGGCCGCCGCTGATGCTGACCAGTCCGACCCCCGGCTGCTGCGAGATCTTCTGCGCCAGCCTGGTCTGCCCCATGTCCTCGACCTGGGTCAGCGGCAGCGTGTCCGACGTCAGCGCCAGGGTCAGGATCGGTGCGTCGGCCGGGTTGACCTTGGCGTAGATCGGCGGCGCCGGCAGATCGGACGGCAGCAGGTTGCCCGCCGCGTTGATCGCCGCCTGCACCTCTTGCTCGGCAATATCCAGGCTGAGGTCGAGGCTGAACTGCAAGGTGATCACCGATGCCCCGGCCGAACTGGTCGAGAACATCTGGTTCAGGCCCGGCATCTGGCCGAACTGCACCTCGAGCGGCGAGGTGACGGACGAGGTCATCACCTCCGGACTGGCGCCCGGATAGAAGGTCTGCACCTGGATGGTCGGGTAATCGACCTCCGGCAGGGCGGAGATCGGCAGGAAGCGATAGGCGACGAAGCCCACCAGCAGGATGGCAGCCATCAGCAGGGTGGTCGCGACCGGCCGCAGGATGAAGGGGCGCGACGGGCTCATAAGGCGGGACCCTCAGGCAGGGCGGCGTCCTTGCTCCGGTTTGTGGGCGCAGGCCGGGGGCGCGCGTGCGTCACTTCGCGGCTGCCTGATAACCGCAACCATCTCGCCAACCCCGTTCCGCAAGGCGAGCAGGAGGCGTTGCTGCGATGGGCCGGTATCCAGGCGCTGCCAGTCATTGCGCCTGAGGCTGCTGCGGCTGCTGCGGATGATGCTGGCCGTGATGGTGCTCGCCGCTTGCCTCGGGTTGCGCCTGACCCGCCTGGGCATTCTGGCCCTGCGCGGATTGCGGCGCGTTCTGACCCGACTCGGCTGGCTGTGCGGCCTCGCCCGTCTGCCCTGGCTGGTTGGTCTGCCCGGTCTGCCCTGGCTGGCTGGGCTGGTCTGTCTGCCCGGACTGGCCTGATTGCTCCGACTGGCTTGGTTGCCCCGACTGGCCCGTCTGTCCCGAATGGCGTTGCTGCCCCGGCTGGCCGGACTGGGCGGTGTCCTGACCGTTCGAACTCGCCTGTGCTGGGGGCGGGATCGTCACCGCGATGCCATCGCGCAGGCGGTCGGTGCCATCCGTCACCACTTTCTCGCCGGGCTGCAGGCCCGACAGCACCGCCTCATAGTTGCCGTCGGTCGGACCGAGCTTGACCGGTCGCACCGAGACCGTGTTGTTCGCATTGATCACGTAAACATACGTGCCGGGCGCGCCACGCTGCACCGCCGGAACCGGGACCCGCACGACGCTCTGCATCGTGTCGACCAGCAGCCGGATATTAACGAACTGGTTCGGGTAGAGCATTTCGTCCGTATTGGGGAACAGCGCGCGCAGCTTGAGCGTGCCGGTGGTCGTGTCGATCAGGTTGTCCAGCGTGGCGAGTTGCCCGGTCGCCAGCAGCTTCACATTGGCCTGGTCATAGGCCTGGACGCTCAGCGTCGCGCCGCCGTGAATGCGCTGGATGATTTGCGGCACGTTGTCCTGCGGCACGGAGAAGATCACCGACATGGGCTGCATCTGGGTGAGCACCACGATGCCGCTTACGGTGCTGGTCTGGACATAGTTGCCCTGATCGACCTGACGCAGCCCGGCCTGGCCATCGATCGGTGACACAATATGGCAATACGCCAGGTTCACCTTCGCGGTGTCCACCAAACCCTGGTCGGTCTGCACCGTGCCGGTGTATTGCTGCACGAGGTAGCGCTGGTCCTCCAGTTGCTGTTGTGCGATCGAATCCTGCCGGCCCAGGGTCTGGTAGCGCTTCAGGTCAGCCTGCGCCTGCTGCAGCAGGCCGGTGTCATGGGCGAGCGTGCCTTGTGCTTGCTCCAGCGCCGCCTGGTAGGGCCGCGGGTCGATTTGGGCCAGGAAGTCGCCCTTCTTGACGATCTGGCCTTCCTGGAACCCGACCTGGGTCAGTTGGCCGTTGATCTGGGTCATCACGGTCACCGTGTCGAGCGACGTCACCGTGCCGAGTTCGTTCAGGATGATGCGGATGTCGCCCTTGTCGATGGTGGCAGCGCCGACCGGCTGCGGCGGCGTCTGTGCACCTCGCCCTTCCCCGGTCCGCGCCGCGGTCTGCGTCGCATGGTGCGTCGACCAGTACCAGGCGACGCCGAGCCCGGCGCCGAGCAAAATGATGAGCCCGAGCACCCAGCGCATGCTTGAATGGCGCACGACCACCACTGGCCCGGGCGACTGCCGGGCATGCTCGTAGCCGGCCTCCGGCCTTTCGACGCGTTCGTCCATACGTTCTGCGTGAGCTCCCAGCTGGTCCCGGCACGACGCCGTTGCACTTAGGCATGCGGTGGGGCGCGACTCAATGCGCGCGCCCGTAATGTTACCAAAATCATCACTCCGTAATTCGGGGGCAAACTACAGGGATTGGCGGACAGCGGCACACAGCCGCTCGTGCCCGGCGGAATGTAACAGAGGCGGCCGCACTGTGATGCATACCGCGATGCACGGCGCAGTGCACGCCGGGATCCACGCCGCGGGGCGACCCCGATTCGGCAGGGCCGCGATTCGGCAGTGCGAGGCGGCCCGGGCGTGGGACCGGGCGAGGGGGGAGGTCTCAGTGTAGCCCTTTGGCGTTGAGATGCGGCCGGTATTTCTGGTCGCTGCCCTGAATGTGCTGGATCAGCCAGTCCTTGAGGAAGTGCAGCACATCGAGCGACAGCGTCGCCGAGGCGCCCGCCGCGTATTTGTGCTGCACGTCGACCACCTGGCGGGTCAGGTTGTCATGCTCCTGTTTGTGCAGAAGCGCCCCCGGATAGCCGGTCTGCGCGAAGAACTTCTCCTCGCGTGCAAAATGGACTTTGGTGTACTGTACCAGGTCGTCCAGAATCTGGCCCAACGTATCCTTGCCACGGCCGGCCTGCATTGCGTCGTACAGCCCGTTCACCATGGCGACCAGCTTCTTATGGTCGTCGTCAATCACGGCCACGCCGACGCTCAGTTTCTCCGTCCAGTTCATCAATGGCATAGCCGTTACCCTTTCCAACGCTGTGGCGATTCCGGGTCGTATTGTCAGTGGTGGATGCTGAGCCCGCCGGCGCGGGAAGCGAGGATAGGGGCCTCGCGTTAATAAACCCCTAGCGGTCGCCGCGTTCCCGCCTGCGGGCAAGGCGAAGAGCCAACGCCGGCGTGGAACAGGGACCCGCCCAGGAATAACCACGTCAAATTCAGCGTGACCGGCGCCCCCGTGGATGGTCCGCCCGCGGGCGCTTGACCGTACCGAATTCTCGATTGGCCTGCCGCGCGGGGTATTCGCAAGGGATGCACGCGGCCGTGACGATCCCGCGGGAAATCATGCAATTAGCGTATGGACCAGTGAGTCAAACACTCCCGCGCGGTATGCCAGAACCGATGATGCCGGTGTACCATGGCGGGATCGTATATTTAAAGCACGAATCAAGGATTTGATGAATGACGGGGTTCGCAAGGCTCAGGCGCCTCTTGTGCCGGAAGCCGTCGATGCGGCGCGGCAGGCGATTGCCGCCGATCCCGAATCCCGCTTGCCGCCTACAACGTTCTGGCCTCGTCATACCTGTCCTGCCACCTGTATCGATGGGGGCCGGAGCCCGCGACGGCACTCGACGGGACGGCGTCGGCCATCGGGACGGTGCTGCGTATCGATCCGCTGGATCACCAGACGCTGACCATTTCCGGCGTGCTGCGGGTGGTCAAGGGCGATCAGGAACGCGGCTCGCGGAGCTGCGACGGGCATTGGATGTCAATCCGAATTCTTCCGCGTTGCTGATGTGGCCGGCCTTCTGCGAGGCCATGAGCGTATTGGGCGAGGCCGCCAGGACGCATGCGATGCTGTCCCTCCGGTTGAATCCCCGGCACTTCCGGATCGGCGTCGCGCATCTCGCGCTGGAGATGGTGAGCTTTGCCGCGCGCGAGTACGAGGACGCGGCGCGCTGGGCCGAGTTGGTGATCGAGTCGGAGCCGGATGCGCCATTCCGGTGCGCTGTGATGATCGCCTGCTGTGCACTGACGGGCGACATGGAGCGCGCAGCGCGGGAACCGGTGACACGTCACAATCGGAGCGTTTGCTCGGCGCCGGCGATGGCGCCAACGTGGCCGGCTGGCCGAATGGGCGGCGACAGGCTAAAACACGCCCAAGGCGTTGGTCACCGTCGGCTCGCCGGCACACCGGGAACGACGCGGGCTACCGCCAGGCTATTGAGCGCCCTTAGCTCAGTTGGATAGAGCAACAGCCTTC
>DATHNE010000018.1:0-3991 GCA_035486355.1 Acetobacteraceae bacterium | reverse complement strand
CATCGCGCGTCTCCTCATTACCTTTTGTCCAGTGTCACAAACCGACACGCTCGCGACAAGTTTCCGACACAGTCCCCAGCTCTGCTGCCAATGTCCGCCATGCGGAGGAGAGGCACAATGAGAAACGGATTTCGCCGCATTGCCCTGGCCCAGGGCCTGCTGCCCCCGGCGAGGACATCCGAGGTATCGCCGGCCTGGACGGATGCTGTTCTGTCAGCCCTGCTGCAGATCGACGAATCCGCTGTGCCACACCCATCGGCAGTCGATGGGATGAACGTGCCAGGCCCGGCGCTGACGGCCCGCATGCCCGCGGCCGGATCCAATGGTCTGATGGGACACAAGCAGATCTGACCGGACCGCGCGCCTGAACCGTGCGTCCTGCGCTTGACGTGGCGGGCTGACTCGCGCAACGCCTCGCGCCTGCACAGCACGGTTTGCCCCAACGATGGACGTTCCTCCGGCCGCCGAGGCGCCGCGCCTCGGGTTTGGCCTCAGTTTCCCTGATCTCGCCGACCGGCCGGGGCTGATCCGGCTCGACAAGCTGTTCCTGGATCAGCTCGCGGCCGAGCATGCGGCGCTGCACGCGCAGCTGCTGGCGGCGCGGGCGAGCCCGCCGGCGGAGAAGGACGCCAGCGCCCTGATCGTCGCGCTGGGGCCGCATGTCGATGGGTTCGTGGCGGCGCTGTTCCGGATCGAGGATGCGCTGCTGGAGCTCGCGCGGGCCACGCATGACCTCGACCCTGTCCACGCCTGCAAGCGGCTGTTCGTGCAGCGCCAGGCGGTGAAGAAATATGCCGACCCGGCCGGGTTCGATGGGCCGGTGCTGCGTGCGGCGCTGGAGGCACGGATCGGTGGCGCGCTGACCGAGCTGGGGTTCGCCACCGCTGTCGCGGCGTGGGAGGCGGCGGGGGAGGCCGGGGCGATCGATCTGGCGCAACGCTACGCCGCCTGGGCGACGCTGACGCCGGCGGGGCGGGCGGCGCATCCAGGCAATACGCTGTTCCGCGTACCGCACCGCGTCGATCCGCAGCACCTCGTGCCGGTCGAGACGATCGAGCGTGACGGCGTGACCATGCTGCGTCTGCCGGAACGCGACTGGCGCGCGCGCGACGGGTTTGCGTTGACCGATGCCGGCATGACCGGCGCGCAGGCGCTGGACCAGATGAACTACTGCATCTGGTGCCATGAGCAGGGGAAAGACTCGTGCGCGAAGGGGCTTCGCGATCGCAAGACGGGCGACTTCCAGAAGTCACCGTTCGGCGTGACCCTGGCCGGGTGCCCGCTGGACGAGAAGATTTCCGAAATGCACATGCTGCGCGCCCAGGGCAGCGTGCTGGGCGCATTCGCCGCCATCGCCATCGACAATCCGATGATGGCGGCGACCGGGCATCGCATCTGCAATGACTGCATGAAGGCCTGCATCTATCAGAAGCAGGACCCGGTCGACATTCCGCAAGCGGAAACGTCAGTACTGAAGGACGTCCTGGGGCTGCCTTGGGGGGTGGAGATCTACGCGCTGCTGACGCGCTGGAATCCGCTGGACTTCGCGCGTCCGCTGCCGCGGCCTGACAGCGCTCGCAAGGTGCTGATTGTCGGGCTGGGGCCGGCCGGGTTCACGCTGGCACACCACCTGATGAACGACGGCCACACCGTGGTGGCGATCGACGGGTTGAAGATCGAACCGCTGGGGTTCGATCCACGCGCACCGATCCGCGAGGCGAAAACGCTGTACGAGAACCTCGACGACCGCGTGATGGCCGGCTTCGGTGGCGTCGCCGAATACGGTATCACCGTGCGCTGGAACAAGAACTACCTGAAGCTGGTCCGCCTGCTGCTGGAACGACGTAGCCAGTTTGCGCATTTTGGCGGCATCCGTTTCGGTGGCGGCGCGACGCTGGGGCTGGACGACGCCTGGGCGATGGGGTTCGACCACATCGCGCTGTGCATGGGCGCGGGCAAGCCGACGGTGCTGGATATCCCGAACGGTCTGGCGCGCGGCGTGCGCGCGGCATCGGATTTCTTGATGGCCCTGCAGCTCACCGGCGCGGCGAAACTGTCGTCCATCACCAATCTGCAGATCCGGCTGCCGGTTGTGGTAATCGGTGGCGGGTTGACCGCGATCGATACGGCCACGGAAAGCCTGGCCTACTACGTGCGCCAGGTGGAGAAGTTCGCAGCGCGCTATCGCAGCCTGGTGGCGGAGCGTGGCGAGACCGCAGTGCGTGCTGCGTGGAACGCCGAAGAGACCACGGTCGCCGATGAGTTCCTGACGCACGCAACGGCGATCGCCGCCGAACGTGATGCCGCCGCGCGCGATCGCCGCGCGCCGGCGCTGGCACAGCTGCTGGATGGCTGGGGTGGTGCGACCATCGCCTATCGCCGCCGGCTGATCGACAGCCCGTCCTACACGCTGAATCACGAGGAAGTCGCCAAGGCGCTGGAAGAAGGTGTGCGTTTCGCGGAAGGTCTAACGCCCATGGCCGTTGACGTCGATGCCCACGGCCACGCCGCCGCGCTGCGCGTGAAACGGGCCGACGGGACTGAGGCCGTGCTGCCGGCACGCGCGATACTGGTCGCCGCCGGCACCCAACCCAACACGGTGTTGGCGCGCGAAGACGGCCGCATCAAGCTGGACGGCAAATACTTCGAGGCCATCGACGCCAGCGGCACGAAAGTCTCGCCCGCGCGCGGCCTGGCGAAGCCCGACGCAACCCATGTGCTGATGCACCGCGCCGAGGACGGGCACTTCGTCAGTTTCTTCGGTGACCTACATCCCAGCTTCTTCGGCAACGTTGTGAAGGCGATGGGCGGAGCGAAGCGCGGCTATCCGATCGTGTCACAGGTGTTGGCGGCGCAGGACGCCACCGCGGTGTCCGGCGCCGGCCTGATCGCGCGCTGCCGGACGGATTTGGAAGCGCGGGTCCATGCTGTGCATCGCCTGACGCCGACGATCGTGGAAGTGGTGATCCATGCGCCCGCGGCCGCGCGTGCCTTCAAGCCTGGCCAGTTCTACCGCTTGCAGAACTACGAGCTGTTGGCGCCCCGTGTGACCGAGTCCGGAGGCGAAACGGTGCTGGCCATGGAAGGCCTGGCCATGACCGGCGCCTGGACCGACAAGGCGCGCGGCCTGGTGTCCGTGATCGTTCTGGAGATGGGCGGCAGCTCCGATCTGTGCGCCCTGTTGAAGCCCGGCGAGCGTGTCGTGCTGATGGGCCCCACCGGCACGCCAACCGAGATCCATCCGAACAGCACAGTCGCCCTGGTCGGCGGCGGCCTGGGCAATGCCGTGCTGTTCTCGATCGGTGCGGCGCTGCGCACGGCGGGCAGCAAGGTGATCTACTTCGCCGGCTACAAGCAGATCCGCGACCGATACAAGATCGAGGAGATCGAACGTGCCGCCGACGTGATCATATGGTGCTGCGACGAGGCCCCAGGTTTCACGGCGAACCGACCGCAGGATCGCGCTCTGGTCGGCAACATCGTGCAGGCAATGGCCGCCTATGGATCGGGGCAGCTCGGTGACCAGAGCGTGCCGTTGCGCGATGCGGCGCATATGATCGTGATTGGCTCCGACCGCATGATGCAGGCGGTCGGCGCGGCGCGACACGGCGTGCTGGCGCCGTATCTACGGCCCGACCATAGCGCGATCGGTTCGATCAACTCGCCAATGCAATGCATGATGAAGGAAGTCTGCGCGCAGTGCCTGCAGCCGCACATCGATCCGGAGAGCGGCGCGCGAACCGTCGTATTCTCCTGCTTCAACCAGGATCAGGCACTCGATCACGTCGATTTCCCCGCGCTGCATGAACGCCTGTCGCAGAACGGCGCGCAGGAAAAGCTGACCGCGCAATGGATCGACCGCGCACTACGGATGCTGGGCGCTCGCGCTGCCGCGGCATGACACGTATTTGTTGTTGACCCCGGACCGTCCCGACGTTCACTGTCGGAATCATAACGAGCCGACAGCGATCTGCCTGGCGGCACGGATCTC
>DATHNE010000017.1:0-35533 GCA_035486355.1 Acetobacteraceae bacterium | reverse complement strand
TCTTACTGTGTCATAAAATGCTTGCCCGATTCGACATTGGTTTGTCAGTGATGGAGATTCTCACTCGTGGAGGCGGGTTGTGGGTCTCGAATCCAAGGCGGGCGGTAGCGAATCACGGTTTGCCGCCTACGTCGAGGCGATCGCGTCGGTGCTGGGTCACGCCGATCGCGTAACGCCGTTCCAATCGTACTGCGCGGGACTGCTGCTGCCCGGCGATCGCAAGAGCGTCGAGCCGATGGCTGCACGCATTCAGCCGGGACGTGTGCAGGCAGCGCACCAGTCGCTGCATCACTTCGTAGCGACGGCCGACTGGTCGGACGGCGCCGTGCTCGCGGCGGTGCGCGCCCGCGCGCTTCCCGTCATCGAGAGGCGCGGCCCGATCCGGGCACTCATTATCGACGACACCGGCATACCCAAGAAAGGCAGGCACTCGGTCGGCGTGGCACGGCAGTACTGTGGACAGCTTGGCAAGCAGGATAGCTGCCAGGTGGCGGTGAGCCTGTCGGCTGCCAATGATCACGCCAGCCTGCCGATTGCCTATCGTCTCTATCTCCCGCATGAGTGGGCTGATGACCCGAAGCGGCGCGCTCGGGCAGGCGTGCCGGACGATGTCCCCTTCCAGACCAAGCCACAGATCGCGCTTGATCAGTTGCGTGACGCTCTTGCGGCCGGGATCCAAGCCGAGGTCGCGTTGGTCGACGCCGCCTACGGCACCGACACAGACTTCCGCGATGGCATCACAGAAATCGGCCTTCCCTATGTCGTCGGCATCCAGTCTTCCACCAGCCTGTGGCCGCCGGGCGAGGAGCCGCTGCCACCAAAGAAATGGAGTGGGCGTGGCCGTCCGACATCCTCGATCCGTCGCGACGCCAAACATCAGCCGGTATCAGCCAAGCAAGTGGCGCTGGGCCTTCCCAGAAGCGCCTGGCGGCGGGTCACCTGGCGCGAAGGAACCAACACCAAGCTCGTCTCGCGCTTCGCGGCCGTGCGTGTCCGGCCCGCACATCGTGATTATCACCGCTCTACGCCCAGACCCGAGGAGTGGTGTCTGATCGAATGGCCGACGGACGAACCCGAGCCGACGAAATACTTTCTGTCCACGCTGCCCGCGAACACCAGCCGTCGCGAACTGGTGAACACCGCCAAGTTGCGCTGGCGGATCGAGCGCGACTACCAGGACCTCAAACAGGAACTTGGTCTCAGTCACTATGAGGGGCGAGGATGGCGTGGCTTCCATCATCATGCCACGCTGTGCATCGCCGCCTACGGATTCCTGATCTCCGAAAGGGGCGCGATTCCCCCCTCAGCACCAGGCCGCCCCCTTGTCATCAAACAGCCTCCCCTTCCCGACGGTTATCGACCCCGAGGATCCCCCGATCCGACCTGAACGCCACGTGCCAAACTCGATCGCTTCTGTCCGTCTCGTCATCGCCCGTGCCATCGCTCGCAGCGTGCAGCGATGTCCTTGCTGCCAGCGTCAAACACGGCATATGGTTTTATGACACAGTAAGATTAAGCAGACGTCATGAAACAGAATTCCATACTAACTAAGCGTGCCGAAGCGTTCGGGGGGCGATTCAAGTCAGTCTGAGAGGATTTTTATCTGGCCACATCCGCGTGTGTACGGCGACGTCCGCTTGGCACCCTTCTCGGGCATTTGTACCGGACTGCTGCACAGGCAACCATATTGATTTCGCACGAGCCTGCCGATGGTGCGAATTTCCTGCAGACCGTGTGAAAACCATGTCGCCTTCGCACAAGCAAATCCCACTGCTCCAGACCAAGGCAGGCGCTGTCGTTGTCCAAATGCGTTAGGCGGACGGATGCTGCGCCGCTCGCCGCTGCATCATGTGAAGCAGGTGCGCACGAGACTCAAACGCGCTCATCATCCGAGTTGCAGCTTGATAGAACATCCCGTTGGCAACATGGTCAAGCAGATGGCTCTTGAACTGAAAGTCGATGATGAAATCAACATGGGTCTTGTCTCCAACCGTGGTGAACGTCCACGTGTTGGTGAGATACTCTAGTGGGCCTTCGAGGGCGTGCACTCTTAACAGATGGGGTCGATCCATCGTGACCTCGCTCCTGAAGGTCTCCTGAAAGGGGCCAAATCCGATGACTAGGTCGGCGATCATTCCCTGCTGATCCTCGCGTAGAATGGACGAGCCGCTGCACCAGGGAACGAACGAGGGATAATCCTTGACGTCAGCCACGATTGCGAAAAGCTCGTCGGCGTGATAGGCGAGTGTCGCCTGCTCCTCATGGCGCGGCATGTCACACCTCCCGGTTTCCATGCGTCGGTAATAATGCACCGTCCAGCCGCCGCAAATGCAACCTCGCCGCGACAAATCCTTGCTGCACGGGTGCCTCCTCCAGATCGCCGGACACGATGTTACCAAGTCGGCAGCCGCGTCCACATCCGCCTGTACCAACTTTCCGCGCAGTCGGCTTGGATTTTTGCACCGAGTAGCGCGGTTGACTGCGATCCCGACTCCACTTGCCGGATTCCGGATGCCCCCGGCTGAACGAACCAACGGAAACCTGATTCACGCCAGTCTGAGCGCCGGGTGTCGCGCAACTCAAGCCGGCCGTGTGAGAACCATATGCCATAACGGCGACAGGCAGTTCCATTGCGCGGGGCTAGCACCATCCTAAATCAATCGTGCGCCTGGAGCGTTCGTGACGGCAGAATGCTTCGCTGCGTTGGGTCGCAAACGAGTTTTCACACGGCCTGCTTGATTTTCGCACTGACGCAGGATGTCTACTTGCCACGCATCGCTGAGGGAGGGGTCGTTGATGTTTTTGGCGGCTTTCGAGAAATGAGCCTCCCCGGTTGAGCGACCGCCTCGGGTGGATTGTGTTGAAAAGTCACCCCACGGAGTTTGGGCACGAATTAGTTGCTGCACCAGAACGGATGCGCTGAGCAATGCCAACGCTCCTTATATTCCTGAAATTGAACACACGAGACGATTGCTGTCACGGCTCCTCGATGACCAACAACCCATCTACAGCCCTGGCCTCATCGGCGGTCCACTTCACCGGATTGATCTCCAGCACGAAACGCCGCCATGGCGCCGCAGCCGCCAGCGCGGAGAATCGGCAAATGAAGTCGATGACCGCCCCGACCTGATCGCCTGTCTTGCGCATCACCCGCAACCGCCGCAGCGCGCGTTCGGCTGCCGCGGCGCTCAATGGTGCCGGCGCAAGAACGACATCGTCGATCAGCTCAGTCAGCGTACCACCCGCCCCCAGCGACACCATCACGCCGAAATCCGGATCGCGAAAGGCCGAGGCCAGAAGCTCCGACCCCGTAACGACCATCCGCTGTACCAAGATGCCCTCCAGCGTGACCCCCAAAGTGCCAGCGCGTGCCTGTAGGGTACGCCACGTCTCCCGCACCGCATCCTCCGACCGCAGCCCCAGCGCCAGCAATCCCGCCGCGGCGCGATGGGTCACCTGCTCACAGATGCCTTTCATCACCACCGGCGTGCCGATCCGCCGCACCGCCTCGGTGGCCATGTCCTCTGTCACCGCCAGCACGCCCTCGGCGACCGGCAATCCCGCGCGCGCCAGGATGGCGTGACATGCATGTTCCGATATAATCTGGCCTGGGCGCGGGGTCGGCACCTCCGCCGTCCAATTGAAGGCCGCGGCGGCGGCGATGTCGCGTGGCGCCGCCAGTGTGTCTGCATAGTCGGCAAGGCGCCCCAAGGTACGAACGGCACGGGAATATTCCGGAAAGACATGCGTCCGATCGGCCCGCAGGCTGGCGAGCGCCGCTTCGATCGCCAGTGGCCAGGCTGCCACCACCGGCTTCGGGCAACGGTCGCGGAACGCGGCCACCATCTTCGCCATCTCCACGTCGCCGCGGGCCATGGGACCGAGCTGGAAGAACACCGTTCCGACCCCGGGATCAGCGGCGATGGTGTCCAACGCGCGCGGAAAATGCTCGAACCATTGCGGGTCCTGATAGGCCTGTGGTGTCAGGTCCACCGGGTTGCGCGTGGACGCCAACGGGGGCACCAGATCCTTCAGTGCCGCGCGCGTCGCATCGGTCAGCGGCGGCACACCCAGGCGTGCACGATCGCACTGGTCGGCCGACAGCACGCCACTGCCGCCTCCAAAGGTGATCGCGGCGACCCCGCGGCCGCGCGGTAGTTTCGTCAGATCGGCCCCGCTCAACTGCATCGTGACGTCCAGCAATTCTTCCAGCGACTCCACCTGAATCGCCGCGCAATCGCGTAACACCGCGTCCCACACACGTCCTTCACCCGCCAACGCGCCAGTATGCGCGGCCGCCGCGACCGCGCTGGCCGGCGTTGCACCCGCCTTCAGAACGATCGCCGGCTTGCCCGCGTCGCGCGCAGCCAGCAGCGCGCGGCGGAACTTGTCTCCGTCGCGTACGCCCTCCAGATAAGTCGCAATGATCTTGGTGTGCGGGTCGGACGCGAAGGCGTGGATGAAATCGGCCACACCCACCACTGCCTCGTTCCCGGTGCTGACCATGTAGCGGAAGCCGCACCCTTCCCGCAGCGCCATCGCCTGCGCCATCGTCGCGAGCCCGCCACTTTGGCTCGCCATTGAGATATTGCCGGGAACCAACCGATCCAGCTCCAGCATCATGGAGGCGAAGCTGGCCGTCATCGGCATGTGCGAATCAATGATGCCGATGCAGTTTGGGCCTAGCAGCACGAAGCCCTCGTCCTGACACAGCGCCGCCAGGCCGTCCTGCAGTGCGACACCGCCCGGTCCGCCTTCCTGGAAGCCGCCCGCCCAGGCGATGCCCGCGCGGATGCCAGCCGCGATACACTCCCGCACCACCTGTGCCACCGCCGTCGCGGGTACCGCCAGGATCGCAAGGTCGGCAGGCGAAGGGAGATCGGCGACACTGCGGTAGCAGGGTTGCCCGGCAACGCTGTCGCGCCCGGGATTGACCGGCCATACTGCGCACGGTGCCGCGAATTTGCGGAAAAACCGCACTGCAGCGCCGCCGACGTTGCCTGGCTGGTCCGATGCGCCGATCACCGCCACGCTACGGGGCGCCAACAGGCGGGAGACATCCGCGAACGCACTATCCCCGTCCCTGGCTGTCGTCATACCCATGTCTCCTCCGTTGTTCACGGCAGTATGCGGTGCTATTTGAATGGGTTCAATCCGTTGCCCGACGACGATGGGCTTGCGTGCGATGTCGCAACTTGTAGTTATGCCTCATCATTCATGACAGGCCGATGAACAGGAACAAGCAGCCCACTATCACCGATGTCGCCCGGCTGGCGGACGTGTCCGTAGGGACCGTCTCGCACGTGCTGAACGGCACCATCAAAGTCAGTCCCTCCCTGCGCGAACGGGTGGAACGTGCGATGACGATGTTGGGTTATGAGCAGAATATGCTCGCCCACGCGCAGCGTCGCCAGCGCGCGCCGGTCGTGGGCCTGTCCGCGCCGCACGTGGCCAGCGCCTATCTGGCCGCGCTGACCGACAGCTTCGAGGACGTGGCCGGCCTGCGCGGCTACCAGATGATGCAGGTGCTCACCCGGCGCGATCCGCAGACCGAGCTGCGCCGTGTGCGGGAGTTGCTGCGGCACCGCATTGCCGGCCTGCTGATGGTGTCGACGTTTGATCCGCGCCGTACCCTCGACCTGGTCCACGCCTCCGGCACGCCCGCGGTGCTGGTGGACCGCCCCTGCGAGGATGATCGCTTCGATCAGGTGAGCTTCGACAACCGCGCCGTGATGGATGAGGCCGTCGCGCATCTGATGCGCCTCGGCCATCGCCGCATCCTGTTCGTGGTGGAATCGCAGGTCCTCAGCATCTCCCGCCATCGCATCGAAGCGCTGCGCGCGCGGGCTGGGGCCTCGGCCACCATCGTGATGGAGGTGGGTGATGGCGGTGAGGAGTACGTGCGGCGGCTGACCGAGACGCTGAGCGCCCGACGCGCGCCGACCGCCGTCATCGTCAGCAACAGTTTGATCGCCGCACGCACGCTGCACGTCTTGCGCACCCTTCACGATGTCTATCCGGAGCGCATCTCGCTGCTGGCGTTCGAGGAGCCTGAATGGGCGAACTTGCTGGATCCCGGCCTGTCTGTGATCCGCCAACCCGTGCGCGACATCGTGCGTGTCGCGTGGGACCTCCTGGTGCGGCGCATGACGGGCGAGACCAGCCCTGCCCGGCACATGGAGCTGCGTGCCGAGCTGGTGCTGCGCGGCTCGGTGCGGCACGCGCCGGGGCGGCGCTGACGCGCATCCATCGATCCCCAGGCAACCGGCGCGCGAGTTACCCTGTGTTCTGGGTGTCTTGAAACAGTTCAATATCTGGCTATAGTCCTCAGGCCCGCGTTGAATGACGGGCGCACGAAGCGAAGGAGGGGTCCATGGTCAGGTTGGTGTCAGCACGTGCTCGTGTCGGAATCGTCCTGGGGGCGGCAGCATTGCCATTGTTCTCGATATGCCGCGCCGCGGCCGCGGAACAGTTCAGCTTCAAGCTCGATCATCCGCTTGCCCCGTCGGACGCGGTCCAGACCGCGATGCTATCGCTGGCAGAAAACCTGAAGCAACACTCCGACGGTCGGATCACCGTCACCGTCTTTCCGTCCGATCAGCTCGGCAACCAGGGCGACGTCGGCGAGATGGTCCGTCAAGGCGCCTCGGTCATCCAGGTCACGGACGCGCTGTTCCTGGGTCAGTATGTTCCGGACGCAGCGATCCTTCAGGCGCCATACTTGATGCGCAAACCTGAGGAATTCCGGAACATCCTCGGCTCCTCTTGGCTGACCGACCTGAATGACCGGCTCGCCGCCAAGGGCATGCGGGTCATCTCCTGGAACAATTATTTTGGCACGCGGCAGATCCTGTCGAAGGTGCCGATTCGCACCCCAGCAGATTTGAAGGGTAAGAATTTTCGCTGTGCCGCCGCGCCCATGTACGTTGATATGGTGAAGGCCATGGGTGCGCGCCCGGTCACCACTGGCTTTGCCGAGGTCTATACCGATCTGGCGCAAGGCACCGTCGACATGCTGGAAGCGCCCTTGCCCACCATGTGGGCGTCGAAATTCTATGAGCAGGCGAAATATGTTGCGATGACGTCGCACATGATCGCCTGGGACCCGGTGGTCATGAGCGAGCAGGTCTACCGCTCCATGCCGCCCGATCTGCAGACGATCATGCTGGAACAGGCGAGCGCCGCGGCCGACCTGATGACCAAGCTGAAAATGCAGGAAGAGGGTGAAATCATTCCCAAATATAATGCCGCCGACGTCACGGTGATCGAGGATGTCGATCGTGCTGCCTTCGAAAGGGCGACCCAGGATGTCTACGACATCTATCCCGGCTTCACTCCAGGGTTGCGCGGCACGGTGCAAGCGCTGCTGCGCAAATGACATCTCCGGAAGGGGAGGGGCGGCGCGTTACGCCCGAACACGTGGCGATGAATATCGCATTTTTCGTTCTGGTGTGCGCCATCGTGTGGGGCGTGCTGTCGCGCTATGTCACCGAGGCTCCGGCGACCTGGGTGGAGGAGGTGTCCAGCATCGCCTTCGCCTGGGTCGTGTTCATGGGCGCGGCCGAGGCACATCGGCGTAGCAAACATGTCAGCGTCGACCTGATCACATCCTTCCTGCCCGCATCATTGCGCTGGCTGCTGAGCCTGGCCGCGGCGATCTATGTCGCGGCCTATTGCTTCTACGTCGCCTGGCTGGGGGCTTGGCAGGCGATCGCCAGCAATTCGGCGCACACAAGCATGCTGAACATCCCGCTCAGCGTGCCTTTCGCCGGGCTGGCCCTGGGATTTCTCGCGATGGGGCTGCGCGGACTGCGGCATCTGGCAAGCCATGCGCGGCGCGACAGGCGCTGACCGCGATGGATGTCTGGCCGCTTCTTCTGTTCATTGCGCTATTATTCCTGAATGTCCCGGTGATGGTGGCGATCGGGTCCGGCGCGCTGTTGTACTTTCTGCAGCAGCAGGGCATGCCGCTGACGATCTTCCCGCAGCGTCTCTCGGCTTTCTCGCAATCATTCCCGCTGGTCGCCATTCCCATGTTCACCTTCGCTGGGGTGATCATGAACCATGCCGGCATCACGACCCGCCTGTTGAATCTGGCGGAGACATTGGTCGGCCACATGTCGGGCGCGCTGGCCCAGACCAACGTGCTGCTGGCGGCGCTGATGGGGTTCGAATCGGGATCCGGCAACGCGGACGCGGCGATGCAGTCCAAGATGCTAGGGACCGAAATGATCCGACGGGGCTATCCGCGCCCTTTCGCCGCGGCCATCGTCGCCGCTTCGGCAGTCATCACGCCGATGATGCCGCCAGGCCTGGGCTTCGTGCTGTACGGCTACCTGGCGAATGTCTCGGTCGGACGGCTGTTCATGGCGGGCATCATACCCGGCTTCACCATGATGACCGCGTTGATGATCACCACACGCTTCCTGTCGAAGCGCTATGGCTTCCGTCCGGTGCGGGACCGTCGGGCATCTCCGTTGGAGATCCTGGTGGCGATCCGGCATGCGGCCTGGGCGCTGACTGTACCCTTCGTGGTGATCTTCGGTCTGCGCTTCGGCATCTTCACGCCGACCGAGGCCGGTGCCGTCATCGCGACCTATTCCCTGTTCGTCGGTCTGTTCATCTACCGCGAACTGAAGGTGACCCAGCTCTGGGAGATTATTACGGAGGCGGCGCTGGCGACCGCGATCGTGATGGTGATCATCGGCGCGTCCAACGCACTGGGCTTCTATATGACGCTGGAGCAGATCGCCGCGCACCTCGCGACGCTGCTGACCTCGATCACCGCCAGCCCGCTGATGATGCTGATTGTGATCAACGTGCTCCTGCTGCTGATCGGCATGGTGCTGGAAAGCGTTGCGGCCCTCATCTTGCTGACGCCGATCCTGGTGCCGATCGCCACCAGCGTGGGCGTCGATCCGGTGCACCTGGGCGTGCTGATCTGCTTGAACGTCTCGCTGGGCGCGGTGCACCCCCCTGTGGGCACGCTGATGTTCATTACCTGCGGCGTACTAGATGTGAAGATCGTCGACTATACCAAGGCGGTGCTACCACTGCTCGCGGTCGAGATTGTCGTGCTGATCCTGCTGATCGTGTTTCCGCCAATCGTTCTGACCCTGCCGAACTGGGCCTTCGGGCCCGGCAGGTAGCCACGCGTCCATAGACAGCAGTTACCGGAGAGGATGGCATGAAGGACACAGATATTGAGGTTTCGACCCCGGCACCGCATGTCGCGGTGGTAACGTTGGCGCGACCGCCGGTGAACGCGCTGGGGCGCGAGACGCGGGAGGCGATGTTGCGGGTATTCGACCGGCTGGAAGCCGATCCCGACATACGCTGCATCGTGCTGACCGCCCGCGGTCACGTGTTCTGCGCCGGCGCCGACATCAAGGAAAAGCAGACGCTCAGTGGCGCGGATGGCGATTACGTGCGGGCCAACCGGCTGACGCGTGACGTGTTCTTCTGCCTGGTGGATAGCAGCAAGCCGGTGATCGCTGCGGTGAACGGTGCGGCGCTGGGCGCCGGGTTCGTGCTGGCGGCGTGTTGCGACATCATCCTGGCCGCCGGCACGGCGGTGTTCGGCATGCCGGAGATCGATGTGGGGCAGGGCGGTGGTGCCAGTGTATTGCAGCGCATCCTGCCGCCGTCGAAGGTGCGCCGCATGATGCTCACCGGGGAACGTGTTCCGGCAATGGAGCTGTATCGGCTTGGTGCGGTAGAGGAATGTCTGCCCGCAGACGCGTTGCTGCCGGCCGCGGTGAAGCTCGCCAGCGCCATCGCGGCGAAGAGCCCAACGGCGATCCGGCGCATCCGCGGCTCCTTCCCCGCGGTCGAGGCACTGGATGTCCGCGAAGGATTCCGTGTCGAGCAGATCTACACCACGGAGCTCAGTCTGTCGGCGGATGGCGCCGAGGCGCGTCGGGCATTCCTCGAAAAGCGCGCGTCAGTGTTCGGCGTTGCGGATCATTGAACCGATGTTGCAACGTTGGACCCGGCGGCCGGAAGGTTCCACCTGGGGTGATTTCGGACCTGACGATCAGCTCGGCCGACTGAACCTGATCACGCCAGCGCTTGTGCGTGCCGCGGCACGGGAAATCCGGGAGGGCGTCACGTTCTGTCTCAGTCTGCCGCTGGACCGACCGGGCGGCAATGTGCTCAGCCCCAGCCGTCATCCGCCGGTGCTGCGCCCTACGCTGCGACAGGGTCGGCCGCGCATGAACTATCGCGTGGCCGCCGAGAATCCCCTCGCTACCGATCTGATCTGCGATGATGCCGCAGTGCTGCACACACAATATTCCACACATTGGGACGCGTTCTCGCATGTCGGGTTCATGTTCGATGCCGATGGCGAT
The DNA here is from genome assembly GCA_035486355.1 of Acetobacteraceae bacterium. Classification (GTDB taxonomy): domain Bacteria; phylum Pseudomonadota; class Alphaproteobacteria; order Acetobacterales; family Acetobacteraceae; genus Palsa-883. Next base: position 25,181 of record DATHNE010000017.1, on the reverse strand, counting down.
GGTGTGCCGGAGCCGCGCTACTATAACGGGTTCCGCGCCGGGACTGATATCATCGGGCCGGACGATCCGGCTGATGGTGGGGCCGTGGGTGTATTCGAGGCGAAGTCCACCAGCCGCGCTGCTGCGCTGGGGGTCGAGGGCATGGCGGCCAGCTGCGTTCAAGGCCGTGGCGTGATGATCGACCTGCATGCGGAATTCGGCGAGCAGCGCGTCGTGGTTGGCTACGACGCGTTGATGCGCGTGATGCAACGTGACGGTGTTGAGGTCGAGACGGGCGACATGGTCTGCCTGCACACCGGCTATGCCGACCTGCTGCTGCGTCACTACGGCCACGTGGATGCGGAGCTGGCGCATAACCGGTGCGCAGTGTTGAACGGGCGCGACCGGCGTCTGCTGCGGTGGATCAGCGATAGCGGGCTGGCCGTGCTCATCGCTGACAATTTTGCGGTCGAGGCGTTTCCAGCCGTCGACCATATCGGCTGCTGCGCGGCGGCGCCGTTGCACGAACACTGTCTGTTCAAGCTGGGCGTGCATCTGGGCGAGCTCTGGCACCTGACGCCGTTGGCGCAATGGCTGCGCCGGGTCGGCCGTTCCCGCTTCATGCTGACCGCACCGCCGCTGCGTCTGCCGGGTGCGACAGGATCCCCCACCACACCGATTGCCACTGTCTGAGGAGCACGACCCATGACGAAGCCACAATCCCCCTACGATCCCGAATTGGCGCCGAAGGATCTGGAGTACATCAAGTACGAGAAGAAGGGCCATGTCGCATACGTGACGATCAATCGGCCCGAAGTGCGCAATGCGCTGCATAGCTATGCGTACGTCGAGCTGCGGAAGTGCTGGCGCGATATCGGGCTGGATCCGAATATTTATGTCGGCATCGTGACGGGCACCGGCCAGGCGTTCTGCGCTGGCCGCGACGTGAAGTTCTTGGCAGCGCATTTTGCCGAAGGCAAGCGCACGCCGCACGAGGACCCGAACAGTGCGCATTTCTTTTGGGGCGGTGGCGGCCAGCCACAAGATGTGAAATTGGAAAAGCCGCTGATCGCCGCGATCAACGGGTTCGCTGTTGGTGTCGGCCTGAACATCATCCTGCAATGTCATCTGCGGGTGATGGCCGACGACGCGTGGCTCGGCGACCAGCACACCAATGTCGGGCGTCTGGGTGCGCCGCACGAGATCTACCAGGCCCTGCCGCGCGTCGCGGCGGCCTATCTCACGCTGTGCAACGGCCGGCTGACTGCGGAACAATGCATCCAGTGGGCGATCGTCAACAAGGTGGTGCCGCGCGATAACGTGCTGGCGGCCGCGGAGGAGCTGGCCGAAATGGTATGCCTGGGTTCGCCGCTGGCGACGCAGGGCGCGGTGCGGCTGTATCGCCTGACCGGTGCGTTCCCAGAGCCACTGCTGACCTATGCCCGCTACATGGATCAGGACATCGCCGAAACCGAGGATGGGCAGGAGGGCGCAAGGGCCTTCCGCGAGAAGCGCCGCCCGGAATGGCGGTTGAAATAGCGGCGAGGGTGAACGTGGCGGGTGTCCCGTCCCACGCGGTATCAGGGCGAAGCCGCGCCATGACACCGGCGGGGAATCGGCACCCGCATCCGTTCCGTACCCGAGCTTCATCACCGATCATCGGATCATGCCGGAAGGGCCGCGTGCGCTTGTTTTCCGGCAGGGAGGGAATCATGAAACCATTCGGAATGCGTCTTGAAATCACCCTTGCGGCGGCCGTCCTGCTGCTGTCGGCGGTGACCGCGACCCCTGCGGCCGTCGCCGCGGATTACCCCGAACATGGTCGCCCGATCACCATGATCGTCGGCTACGCCCCCGGCGGCGCCACCGACACCGCGGCACGCCTGATGGCCGCGGCGATGGAGCCACTGCTGCACACCAGCGTGCAGGTGGTAAACCGCCCCGGTGCCGGCTCGCAAGTCGGGCTGACCCAACTGGTGCGCGCGAAGCCCGATGGTTACACGCTGTCCTACGTGGTCATCCCCACGGTTGTGACGCACTATCTCGATCCCACCCGTGGTGCCATTTATACACGCGCGAGCTTCCAGCCGATCGGGCAGCACTATGTGACACCAGCGGTTCTCGCGGTGCGGTCAGATGGGCCGTATCACACGCTCAAGGATCTGGTGGAGGCCGCCCGCGCGCGTCCCGATGCGATTACTGTCGGCGACAGCGGACTGATGGGTGTGCCGAACTTCGCCACGCTGATGCTCGGCCTGGCCGCGGGCGTGCACTTCCGGTCGGTTCATTTCGATGGCGGCGCACCGTCGGTGACAGCACTGTTGGGCAGCCATGTCGATGCCCTCGCCGGTGGCGCGGTGGATGCGCTGCCCTACAAGAAGACCGGGGAGTTCCGCGTGCTGGGCGTTGCCACCGACCAGCCCGACTGGTCGATGCCTGATGCGCCCACCATGCGCTCGCAGAGCTATGATGTCATTGCGATCTCCATCACCGGCATCGTCGCGCCCGCCGGTACGCCACCGGATGTCGTTTCGGTTCTGACGAAGGCGATGCAGACCGTGATTGTCAGCCCCGATCACCAGGCCAAGCTGCGCTCCATGGCGCTGACCCCCGCCTATCTGGATCCGGCCGGCTTTACCAAGGTGTGGATCGATGCCGAAAACCGGGTGAAGCCCGTTCTTGCCTCACTGCGGTCGCATTAGCGGATGGCCGCCGGTCACGAGAGCCTGCTGTCGCCACGTCAGCGGGACCTGGTGTCCGGCGCGCTCTGCATCGCTGGTGGCATCGGCGTGTTGATCGAGGCACGCAAGGATACCATCGGATCACTCGACCGGCTGGGGCCGGGTTTCTATCCCGCTGTGTTGGGAACCCTGCTCACGCTGGTCGGGGTGCTGATCGTCGCGGCAGCGCTGATCACCACGTCCCGGGACGCGCTTCGGTTCGATGACATGGCGCATGAGGCCGCCGCGCCCGATTGGCGTGGCTGCGCCTGTATTGTCGGCGGCGTGGTGATGTTCATTGTCTTCGCCTGGCTCATGGGTCTGGCGCCGGCGATCTTCGCGTGCGTGTTCGTCGGGGCGTTGGGTGATCGAACGGCGACGCTGCGCGGTTGCCTGATCCTGGCGACGGTCATGGCCGTCGCCGGCACCGTGCTGTTCGGCTATCTGCTGGGGATCAACATGCCGCTGTGGCAATGGCCATTTGCGTCATGATCACCGCGATCCACGACCTAGGCCATGGATTTGCGATCGCGCTGCTGCCAGCGAACCTGATGTGGTGTTTCGTTGGCGTTCTGGCCGGCAATCTGGTCGGCGTGCTGCCGGGCCTGGGCGTGCTGTCGACTGTGTCGATCCTGTTGCCGCTGACCTTCGGCATGAAGCCGGTTGCCGCGATCCTGATGCTGGCGGGCATCTTCTATGGCGCGCAATATGGCGGGGCGATCTGCTCGATCCTGCTCAACCTGCCCTGCCATCCGCCGCATGCCGTCACCTGCCTGGATGGCTTTCCGCTAACAAAACAAGGAAAGGGCGGCACGGCCCTGGGGATCGCCATCCTCGCCGCTTGCATGGGCGCGGCCTTCGGCATCGTGGAGATGACCTTCTTTGCCCCCGTGGTCGCGCGGTTCGCCGTTGATTTCGGCCCCGCCGATATCTGTTCGCTGATGCTGCTGGGGCTGCTGGCCGGCGCGACGCTGGCGCGCGGTTCGCCGATGAAGGGCGTCGCCATGACGCTGCTGGGCCAGGTGCTGGGCCTGGCCGGCGTCGACATGAACCTGGGGGTGCCGCGTTTCACATTCGGCCTGCTCGATCTCTATGATGGGGTCGAGCTCGTGGCGTTGGCGCTGGGCCTGTTCGGCATCGCGGAGTTCCTGAAAAGTGTGAACCGTATCGCGCCGGTCCACACCGCCGGCACACGGGTACGACTGCGGGACCTGCTGCCCAGCCGGTCGGAACTGCGGCAAGCGGGGCCGGCGATGGTGCGCGGCACGCTGGTCGGCAGTCTGTGCGCGATGGTGCCGGGCACCGGCCCGACCATCGCCTCGTTCATCTCCTACGCGTTGGAAAAGAAGCTCTCGCGCACGCCGGAGAAATTCGGCACCGGCATGGTCGCAGGCGTCGCGGGCCCGGAAGCCTCCACCCATTCCGCGGTGCAGGGCGATTTCATTCCGACCATGAGCATGGGCATCCCGGGCGATTCCGGCATGGCACTGCTGCTGGGGGCGCTGATGATACAGGGCATCACACCGGGACCGCTGCTGATTGCCGAGCATCCGGACGTGTTCTGGGGCCTGATCGCGAGCTTCTGGGTCGGCAACCTGCTGCTGGTCATCCTCAACGTCCCGTTGATCGGAATCTGGGTGCGCCTGCTCGAGATCCCGTACCGCGTACTGTATCCCTGCGCGCTGTGCTTCGTCTGCATCGGTGTCTACAGCGCAAAAAACAGCCTGTTCGAAGTCAGCGAGACACTGGTGTTCGGCATCGTGGGCTATGGTCTCATCGCGCTTCGCTTCCACGTCGCCCCCATCCTGCTGGGATTCGTCCTGGGCCCGCGCATGGAGGAGAATTTCCGCAACGCGCTGGCGATCTCCAACGGTCATCTCGACGTGTTCGTCACCCGTCCCATGAGCGCCACCTTCCTGGGCTGCTGTGCCGTGCTGATCCTGGTGCAGCTCTACGCGCATCTGGCACTGACGCGCCGCCGCAAAGCGTGGCCTGGCATCGCGCCGGATCTGGCCGGCGCGCCGGAGATCGAGGAATGATCGCGCTTCGCACGTGGCATCGGTAAGACAGACGCATGAACGATTGTCCTGACATTGTGCTGGTCCACAGCTCCGACCTGCATGTCGATGACGCGCCTCGCGTCGGCACCTATACCGGTCTCATCGGCCTCGCCAGTGTGCTCGCGACCGCGCGCTCGCTGGCAGCAGACGCGGTTCTTCTCGCTGGCGATACGTTCGACAATCATCGCGTGTCGGACGCTGTGTTGCGGCAGGCGACCACTCTGATCGCCGCCGCGGGCATGCGCGTGGTTTTGCTGCCCGGTAATCATGACCCGATCCTGTCGAGCTGCCTGTTCCGGCGCGCGGGGCTGCTCGATCTGCGGCATGTCCATGTGTTGGGCATCACCGATCCGGACGGGATCATGCTGGGCGATAGGGCGGTGGAAATCCGCGGTCGCGCGCATCACGGCTACGACGATATGTCGCCCTTCCACACGCCACGTGCACGTGGTACGCGCTGGCTGGTGATAATGGCACACGGCCATTACGTGCCTGCCCAGGAGTGGAAGCGAGAATCCCACCGTGCATGGAAATTCGTTGATTCCGACATTGCCGCGACCGAGGCGGACTACATCGCGCTCGGCCACTGGGATCGCGCAGTGCGTGTTGGGGATGGCCGCGTGCCGGCCTATTATTCTGGCTCACCGGACCTTGCCCGAACAGTCAATGTGATCCGTCTGCACCGCGAACGCGGCGTGACCATCGATCGTGCCAGCCTCGTCTGGGTGTGATCGTATCCGCAAGAATCGACGCATCTACGCCAGCGACATGAAAAACCCGCAACATCTCATGCGACGCCCTTGAACCCTTTCAAAAATCGCCGCATGGTTCACCTGAGCGCGTGACAAATCGCGCCGAGGAAACGTCGCGCCATGTCGATCGCCCATGCCGAATGATCGCCGTGTCTGTCACACGCATCACCAATGGCGCGGCCAGACGGCGCATTTGCGGCCGGTCCCTGCCGTATGCGTTCATCGCGCCGATTGGCGTGCTGCTGCTGACGGTCAGTATTTATCCGGTGATGTATGCCATTTGGATCAGTATGACGGACGCGTCACTGCTCCAACTCGCGCGTGCCCGGTTCGTCGGCCTGGGCAACCTGCTACGGATGATCGACGACGATGTGTTCCTGCAAGGATTGTGGCGCACCGCGCGATGGGACGCGGCGGTTGTGCTGTCGGAACTGGCCATCGCGCTGCCGATCGCACTGTTCCTCAACCTGAGTTTCCGTGGCCGGGGCTTCGTACGGGCCGTCGTGCTGCTGCCCTATGTCATTCCGCCAGCGGTCACCGCGCTGCTGTGGGTGTACATGGTCGATGGGCATTTCGGCGTTATCAACGACCTGCTGGTGCGGCTGCACATATTGCGCCACCCGGTATCCTGGCTGGGCGAATCGGGCGGCAGCTTTGCGGTCGTGACCGTGGCGATGGTCTGGGCTGGCCAGCCATTGATGGCAATCATCCTGTTGGCCGTGCTGCAATCGATCCCGCGCGAACTCTACGAAGCGGCGAGGGTCGATGGCGCCGGCGCGTGGCACAGCTTTCGCCTGATCACGCTGCCGCATCTGATGCCCACCATTCTGTTCCTGCTGCTCTTGCGTACGATCTGGATGTCGAACTACGTCGACATGATCTACATCATGACCCAAGGTGGGCCAGGTTTCAGCAACTACACCGAGGCCGTCTACAGCTTCATGCTGATCCAGCAGTTCGACATCGGCTACGCGTCGGCGGTCGCGGTGGTGCTGGCGGTCATTCTCACGGTTGCGTCGATCTTCTATATCCGGCACCTGGTGCGGACGGTGCTGACGTGAAACGGCCAGCACGCATGGCGCGGGTCGTGCGGCGGGTCTGGATCGCAGCCGGCGCGACGGCAATCGTGGCCTTCTGCCTGGCACCATTCCTGTGGATCTTTATCGCATCGATCACGCCGGAAGCGGTACCTGATGCCTCGAAGCCGTGGTCGAGCGAACGTGCGGTGCAATACTTCCCAGCGGAGCCAACGCTGCGGAACTACGTCGACCTGTTCAAGGATGTGCCGTTCGCACTGTATTTCCGCAACAGCACGATCGTCGCCACAGGAACGATGTTGCTGGGCCTGGTATTGGCGAGCCTGGGTGCGTACGGCTTCGTGCGGTTCCGTTTCGTCGGCCGCGGTCCATTGCTGACCGCGATGCTGCTGACTTACATGATCCCGAGCGTCGTCCTGCTGGTGCCACTGCTGGTGATCCTCCGCCGCATCGGCCTGATCGATACCTTCCCAGGACTGATCCTGGCGGAATCGACGAACACGGCGCCGTTCGTTCTATTGCTGATGATCAACTATTTCTCCACCTTGCCGCGGGAGCTGGAAGAGGCGGCGCAGGTCGATGGCTGCTCGCCGCTGGGCACGCTGGTACGCATCGTCATACCGCTCGCGCTACCAGGTTTGGTGGCCGGTGGACTGCTGGCGTTCATCATGACCTGGAACAACTTCGTCTTCGCATATCTGTTCACCAATACGGACAACGTTAAGACGTTGCCAGTGATCCTGCGGCTGTTCGTCTTGGGGGAGCCGGCGGTATGGGGTGTCAGTGCGGCGGGTGCGATTCTGACCACCGTGCCGGTCGCACTGCTGTTCCTGCTGTTCCAACGGATGCTGATCGGCGGGTTGTCGGCGGGTGCCGTCAAGGGGTGAACAAACAAACGAAAACAAGGGAGAGGTCCAGATGAAAGCTGTAAAACTATCACGCCGATCTACGCTGGCAGGACTTGGGGGCGCCGTTTTGGCCGGTCACGTCCGAGGCGGTCTGGCGGCCCCGGCGGTGCGCCAGAAGGCAACGATCAGCTATTGGACCTGGGCCGATAATCCGGCGCACCAGAAGATGGTGCTCGACGCGGTGGAGGCGTTCAACAAATCGCAGGGGTTCATCACTGTCCAGGTCGATGCGACGATGGCCGTGATGGATGTGGTGCGGAAAGTCGCTGCTGCCTTCGCGGCCGGGTCGGCGCCGGATGTTGCTGGTACAGTGCAGACCAATGTGCAGAACTGGTACGATACGGGAATACTGTCGCCTGTCGATTCGTATTTCAACCAATGGGAGGCCAAGGACGACTATTTCCCAAGTGTGGTGGATGCGATGCACTCCGTCCCCGGTCAGCCCGTGCTTTACATGCCGAACGCCATTCTGCCTTACGTGCTGTATTATCGCGCTGATTGGTTCTCGGCCGCCGGATTGAAGCCGCCCACGACATATGGCGAATTCATCGCCGCCGCCAAGGCGATGACGACAACAGACCGCGCAGGTTATGCCATGCGGGGTCAGACCTATTACGCGACACAGGTGATCGAGCCGATCTGGGGCAGCGCTGGGGTGAAGTTCGCCGACGTCACCTCTGGCAAGGTGGATTTCGATTCACCGGCCGCCACGTCGGTGACGGAAAAGTGGGTCGGCATGCTCACCAAGGATCATTCGGCCCAATCAACGGCCGTTACCGACAACTACCCGCAGATCTTCGCGTTGATGGAAAAAGGCCTGGCTGCGATGTGGATCTACGGCACCCACGCGCACCCGCAGCTTCTGGCCGCGCTGGGCGACCGCATCCAGGTGGTGCCAACGCCACGCGCGGGCGACGAGGATGTGATGCTCGCCAACCCGGAAGGCGCGTTCATCGTGAGCTCCAGCAAGGAGAAAGACGCCGCTTGGGAGTTCCTGCAGTTCATGGGTTCCGGCGACGCAGACCGCGTGCTGACGGCAAAACGCGGTCTGTTGCCGGTGCGCAAATCGATCGCAGCCGAGCCCGCATATCAGACCAACCGGTTCTTCAAGGTCGCGATCGATGCACAGGCGAGCTGGTGGCACCCGCCCTTCGCGTGGAAGAACTGGACCAATTACCAGAACAAGATCGCGCCGTTCTGGCAGGAAGCGCTGCGAGGCGACATGACGCCGCAAGCCTGGCAGGCGCAGGCCGCCAAATTCCTGCGCGGGCAGACGTGACACCGGGATCGTAATGACACCGAAAACGGCACGCGCGGGACTGGTCCAGCATGTGGTCGCCGACCGCATGCCGAACGGCCTTGCGGACCGCGCGGGCGAGATTGTAATTCTGGGCGCGCTGCTGGGGGAGGTCACGGTGATCTTCCTCAACGTCGTGTGCCGAAGCCTGTTCGATGTGTCGATCCTGTGGACTGAGGAAGTCGCGCGCATCGCCCTGGCGGTGCTTGCCTTCGTCGGCGGTGTGGTGGCCTATCGGCGGGGCTATCACACCATTCTGCGTGTTTTGCTGAACCGTCTGCGTCCGGGACCTCGGCGCGTGTGCTTGGCTATGACCGAGCTTCTGGTTCTGGGCCTTGCGGTGCTGGTGTTCGTGCTGGCGCTGATCGCGACCGCCGCCGCATGGTCCGAGGAGACGCCAATCCTGGAACTGCCTGGTGGTGTGTTCGGCCTGCCGCTGGTGATCAGCATGCCGTTGCTCGCGCTGTACGCGGTTGGCAATTTGTGGCGGACCGAACGGGAAGCGGTCGGCGTCGCGGTCCTGTTGCTGCTGGGGATCCTTGCCGCCGCGATCGTCACGCAGCCGGCCTGGTCAGGCTGGCTGACGAGTGACGGCGCGGTCTCCTTGTCGATCGCGCTGCTGCTGCTGTCTTCCATCATCGGCCTGCCGATCGGCTTCGCACTGCTGCTCGCCACCGCGTGCTATTTCTGGCTTACCGGCACCGTGCCGATGTTCGCCCTGGCACAGAAGCTCGTCGACGGAACCAGCAACTTCGTACTCCTGGCACTGCCGTTCTTCATCTTCGCCGGCCTCATCATGGAACGCGGCGGCATCAGCCTGCGGCTTGTGCAGTTCGTGCACACGTTGGTCGGCCACCTGCGCGGCGGCCTGCTGCAAGTTGTCGTTGTCAGCATGTATCTTGTCTCCGGCCTGTCCGGATCGAAAACCGCGGACGTCGCTGCGGTCGGCACGGTGATGCGGCAGATGTTGGCACGGCAACGCTATGACGCGAGCGAAGCGACGGCGGTGATCGCTGCGGCCGCGGTGATGGGTGACACGGTGCCGCCCAGCATCGGCATTCTGGTCCTCGGCTCGATCACCCAGCTCTCGATCGCGGCACTGTTCATCGGCGGGATCATTCCAGCCTCGGTGATCGGCGTGTGCTTGATGGTGCTGATCTACTTACGCGCGCGGCGGCACAACCTACCACGCGAACCACGCGCGCGTGTGGCCACTATGCTGCGTGCGGCTGGGCGAGCCATCCTGCCGCTGTCGATGCCCACGGTACTGTTCGGAGGTATCCTGGGTGGCGTTGCCACACCGACCGAGGTATCCTCCTTCGCGGTGGTCTATGGCCTGCTGCTGAGTACATTCATCTATCGTGCGATGGATGGACGCGCATTGCTGCGCGCCGCGATCGACAGCGCAAGCCTGGCCGGCATGATCCTGTTCATTCTGGCCGCTGCTGCAAGTTTCTCCTGGGCACTGACTGTGGCCTATGTGCCGCAACGTCTGGTGATGCTGCTGCAAGGGCTGCACGGCAGTCGGACGATCTTTCTGATTGGCTCCATCGTGCTGCTGATTGTCACCGGGATGCTGCTGGAGGGCCTGCCCGCACTGAACATCCTGGCACCGATGCTGGTGCCGATGGCGGGGCAGTTCGGTCTCAGTGGTCTGCACTATGGCATGGTACTTTTAATTGCCATGGGACTGGGCGCGTTCTTGCCGCCGTTGGGCGTGGGTTTCTTTGTCTGTTGCGCGGTGATGGGCACCAACCTGGAACAGGCCTCGCGCGCAATGCTGCCCTATCTGCTGGTCCTGCTGATCGGCCTGCTAATTGTTGCGTTTGTGCCATGGTTCACATTGGTGCTGCCGAGTGCATTGGGCTTCGGCAATTAATGGCGGCGGACACAACAATACAGCTGGGGGAACCGACATGAAGCCGATCCAACTTGACCTCACGCGACGCGGCGCCTTACGTGCGATCGGTGTTGCCGGTGGGGCACTGGCACTGCCGGCGCTCGCGCAATCACCCACGGTGACATTGCGATATGCCAGTCTGTTCAACAAGGAACACTCGGCGTCGCGCAGTTCGGAATACTTCGCGGAGCTGGTGGCCAAGAAGACGGACGGCAAGGTACGAATCCAGGTCTTCCACAATGGCGCGCTGGGCACCGAAGAAGAAGCCGCACGCGGCGTTCATTCCGGTACCATCGATCTGGGCTATTCCGGCCTTCCTGGGTTTGGCAGCTTCATCCGCGACATTCGTGTGCTGGAGATGCCATATCTCTATGCCAGTCTGGATGAGCTGAAGCAGGTGGTCGATCGCGTCCGGCCGACACTGGCGGCGCTGTTTCTCAAGGCTGGTTTCCAGCCCTTGGGCTATCAATTCGATGGCCCGCGCATGACGCTGGCGACACGCCCATTGCGGAGCTTTGCCGATTTCAAGGGCCTGAAATTCCGCGTGCCGCAGTCACCGCTGTACGTGAACATGTTGAAGGCGTTCGGTGCCATTCCAACGCCGGTTGCACTGCCCGAGGCCTATACCGCCTTGCAAGCGCATGTCGCCGACGCGATTGAAGGATCAGCCACCACTCTGTTTACCGGGAAATATTACGAGGTCGCGCGCAATCTGATCCGCACCGATCATATTTTCTATGTAGCCTATGTGGCGATGAACCCCGGCGTATTCCAGCGCCAGGAGCCGGAGATACAGAAAGCCTTGTTGGAGGCCGGGGACGAAACGACGGGCTACAACCTGACGATCGCGAAGCAGGCCAACCGGGGCGATCTCGATCGGCTGGTGAAGGCGGGGGTCGCGATGATGACCCCGCCGCGCCCGCCTTTTGTCGATGCGGTCCGGCCGATGAACCAGGCCTACGCCGAAAGCCTCGGTGGGCAGGCGATGGATATCTACGGCGAGGTCCGACAGGTGACCGGCCACTGAACGCGCGGCGGCACACCATGCCGCCGCGAGAGTGTGAAACATCTCAATAGGAGCAGGAGAACGGGCATGCTTGGAGGTTACATCAGCGATCTGGACAAGGGGGACGTGTTCGAACCGGTTGAATACGAACTGACCCCGTTCATGTGCACGGAATATGCGCACGGAGTGGAGGAAAGCAGCGAGCTGTTTCATTCGGACCTCAATGAGATCGGCCGCCAGGCGCGGCCACCAACGATGATCCATGTCGACAAGATGCGTATTCTGGAGAAGAACTGCCTGAAGGAGCAGCGCATTGCCGGCATGAAGGGACCGGACGCACGCATCCACTATGAATATCACGCGAAGCAGCACAGCCCGGCCTATGTCGGGGAAAAGCTGATCGTGACCGGCCATATCGTCGACAAATACGTGCTGCGCGATCGGCAGTATCTCTGGTACTTCCTGGAGGTCCAAACCGCGGATGGACGGCTCGTGACCACATACAACGATCGCACGCTGTTGCGCTTCAAGAAAGTGGGAGAGGCGCGATGAGGACGCGACCCGAATACAAGACCGGCGACATACTCACCGGACCGATCCGGGGCATTACCATCGAACGCATCGAGTGGTACGACAGCGCCATGCTGTCCGCGGCCACCAATGAGCTTCGGCAGGTCGGTTCCAACATCCATACCGATCCGGAATATGCGAAGTCGCAAGGTCTGGAGCAGGTGAATGCCGATGGCATGATCATGGCCAACTGGTGCAGCGAGATGATGGTGCACGCCTTCGGTGTGCATTATGTCGCGCGCGGCGAACTGCGCACGAAGTTCATCCGGCAGGTGCTGCTGGGGACCTTGTTGCATGTAAAGGGACGCATCCGCAGTGCGACCCCGCAGGAAAATGGCAATGTCACCTACGTCGTCGATATCTGGTGCGAGGATCAGCACGGGATGAAGCTGACGGAAGGTGACGCGAGCGTCGAGGTCGCGGCCTGATCAGCCCCGCGGCGTGCCCACGCGTGGTACGCTGCGGATTTCCTTCCGTGATAGCTTGCGAAAGTCGACGCCATGGTCCAGCCCACGCCTTCCCGCTTCGTAGACGTGTCCGCACTGCTGTATCCACGTTCGATCGCCGTCATCGGTGCCTCGGACCGTGCCGGTAATTTGGGCGGCGATACGGTGGAGCGGCTGTTGCGCTTCAAATATCCCGGCCGTGTGTTCGCGGTAAATCCCTCCGGCGGGACGGTGCGCGGCATTCCTTGCCACCGCAGCATGGCGGAGTTGTCGGAGGTGCCGCAAACGGTGGTGATGTCGATCCCCGCCGCTTCAATTGCCGATGCGGTGCGCGATTGTGTCGCGATGGGCACGTATCATGGTGTGGCGTTTGCCGGCGGATTCGCTGAGACCGGTCAGGACGGTGCGGCGTTGCAACGGGACCTGGTAGCGCTGTGCCGCGAGGCCGGCTTCATCCTATGCGGTCCGAACTGTGTGGGCATCATCAATGCGGCGACGCCGGCGATCCTGAGTTTCGCCACGGCGCTGCATGAATTCGACAACCTGCGCGCGGGGCCGATCAGCATGGTCACGCAAAGCGGCGGCATCGGCACCACGGCGTTTTCAATGGTGCAATGGGCGGGCTTCGGGTTTCGTCACCTGATCAGTGGTGGCAATGAGGCGGTGGTGGATTTCGCCGACTATCTGCATGCTCTCGCCTGTGACGACGGCACCGAGGTGATCGCCGCCTATATGGAGGGGGTCGGGGACGGCGCCAAGTTGGTGCGAGCGCTGGAAGTGGCGCGCGCTCGTGGCAAACCCGTGGTGATGATCAAGTCCGGCGCCACCGCAGCCTCGGCGCGCGCGGCGCAGGCGCATACCGGTTCGCTAGTGGGAGAGAACCGTGTGTTCGACGCGGTACTGCGGGAGCTGGGCGTCATCCGTGTCGGCTCGGTGGAAGCGTTAGTGGACGTCTGCCTGATGCTCGCCGGCCTGCCGCGCGACCGGCTGCCGCGCGGCAAAGGTATCGGCGTCGTGACGTTTGGCGGCGGCAACGGTGTGCTGGCCGCCGATCAATGCGCGGCGCATGGGCTGGAAGCGCCACCGCTGGATGCGCAGCACAGTGCCGCGCTGCGGCCGCTGCTGCTATCGGTTGCCTCCGCCGCGAACCCGATGGATCTGACGCCGAGCACGGCGTTCCGCGCTGACAGCCTGGCACAGCTTCCCGCCGCGATGGATGTGCTGGCGTCGCAGGACGATATCGGCTCGGTCATCTTGATTGTCGGTGCGATGGCGGCACGGGCGCGCGAAATCTGCCAGGTGTTCATCGATTTTGTTGCGCGCTGTCCGAAGCCGGTTTGCGTGAGCTGGCCGGCGCCACCAACGGGTATCGTGGAGCTGTTGGCCGAACACGGCATCCCCAGCCACGACGAACCGGATCGTGGCCTGCGCGCGCTAGGGCACCTCGTCCAACTTGCTGCCGCGCGTGACCGACCACGCCGGCAAGCTGACCTCGCTCCGCAGGCGTTCGATTGGCGGAGCCATGTGCCACATGGCGCCAGCGTCGTGTCGGAGGATGGTTGCCACGCGATCCTGCGCGCCGCTGGTCTGCCGGTCGCACCTAGCGCCCTGGCCACCAGCGGGGTGGAAGCACGCCGCATCGCCGCCGAGATCGGTTTGCCGGTCGTGCTGAAGGGGATCACGCCGCGCATCACGCATCGCGCCGCGGCAGGTCTGCTCGCGGTGGATCTTCGCAGCGCTGACGAAGTGGCGGCGGGCTATCGTCGGCTGACGGGCCGCGCCGCGGAGCTGGGAGTCACGCTGGACGGGGTCCTGGTGCAGCGTATGGCGCGTGGCGGGATCGAGCTGCTGGTGGCGGCGTTCGGCGATCCGGTATTTGGGCCGATCATCTCTGTCGGTGCCGGAGGCGGAATGACGGAGTTGCTGGACGATGTGGTGACAGCGCGCGCGCCGGTGGATGAGACGGTGGCCGCGGAGATGATCGGCCGGCTGCGCAGCGCCGCGCGAGCGCGCGATACGCAGGGACCGTTGGACCGTGCCGCTCCCGCTGCGTTCGTCGCCGCGCTGTCCCGCCTGGGCGCAGGTGCGCCCTGGCCGCGTTTCACATTCGAAATGAATCCGATCCGTTGGAACCGCCATGGTGTGGTGGCGGTGGACGGATTGCTGGTGATCGAGCCATGACACCGCTCGCCGCTGACTGCCACGCGCACATCTTCGGCACCGGCCATCCCTTTGCGCCGGATCTGGTGTATACGCCGCATCCGTCACAATGCGGCACGGCTCTGCAGTTCGGGGCCGTGCTGGCGGCGCACGGCTTCACGCATGGGTTGCTAGTCGCCGCGCAGCCCTACATGTATGACAACACCTGCCTGTTGCAGGGGATCGCCGCCGGCGAAGGGCGGTTCAAGGGGATCGCATTGGTGCGCGCGGGTGCCTCCGAGGCGGAGCTGCGTGCGCTGGCTGAGGGCGGCGTCGTCGGCTTGCGCTTCAACCTATCCAGCTTCGGCACGCGCGAATTCACCGAACCCGGTGTCGATCTGCTGCTAGCGCAAGCGACAGAGTTTGGGTGGTTCCTACAAATTCATTGCGAGCACGATGAACTGGCGGCGGTGATGCCGCAGCTCCGCCGCCTGAAGCTGCGGATCATGATCGATCATTTCGGCCGGCCCGATCCGGCGCGCGGGCTGGCGCAGCCGGGGTTTGCGGCGCTTCTGGAATTGGGGCGCAGCGGGGCGCATGTCGTGAAGCTATCCGGGCCTTTCCGCAGCTCGCGTGAGGGGTATCCTTACCATGACATCGATCCCTATATCGCGGCGTGCCTGGAGGCGTTCACACCTGCCCGCTGCGTCTGGGGGTCTGATTGGCCGTTTGTACGTGTCGACGAACGTATCGACTATGGGCCGCCGCTGTCCTGTTTAGCACGTTGGCTTCCCGACGAAGCAGATCGCGGACGGGTTTTGTGGGAAACGCCGGCAAATCTGTTTGGATTTGTGTGAGACATCTTGGATGTTCTGAATTGTGAGGCTTGAGTTTTGTACGCTGGTGCGAACCACCGAAGTAGCTGACCCACCCCGGCAGCGCCATGAGGTCGGTCCGGTGTCTTAATCATTCGGCTCTCTGATATCAGATGTTGGGTGTGGTCGGGGCCATGTCCCGAATGTCGCGGTTGGCGCAAACTAGTCGGGATCCGGCGTTCTGCTTTCAGGCATCGAACACACGATGACGGCGGCTCGTTCGTTCGGGCTGATCCGACCATTTGCACTCCGAACTCACCATTCCTATTATGGAACAAATATCTCCCGACCGGGTTCTCTCTCCCGACCGGGTTCTCATTGCAACACATGGCCGCATGGGTTGGCTGTGTTGTTCAGGCGACAATCGCCAGACACTTCACGCCCGGACGCGGCGCGTCCTCCCTGTCCGCGCCCCTTTCCGCGGCGCCATCTTGACGGCCGGCTTGGGCTGCCGCACCGTCTTGGCCATCAACTTCGCGGCACGAGGCGCCCGGTGGCTGGCGGTGCTTGAGACAGCCCGGACTGGGGAACTTCGGAGCCGCGCAGGATAACCGATGTTTGCGGTACGTGCCGTCGGCTGGCCGTCCATGAATGTCTGCAGAGGCAGGAAGCGCATCATGTGTGCTGGCCTGAAGTTGCAAGGGATGAGCTTTGACGGGAACCGGTTGCGGCCATGCAACGTGCGGCTCGTTCAGGTACGTCCGCTAACCCTGCCAAGTACGTCAAACTTTGCGTCGCGCAGACCGGGTCCCCTGGCCCACGGCCATCTGCGTCTGAATCCTAAATGCAACGCAGGGGACGAGCACGGATAGAGAGCCGCGACCAATCGATCATCGTAGGAGGAGGCTGGAAGATGGCGAACAAAGACGACATCGCTCTGATGGCTCACCTGATGCGGCGTGCGGGCTTCGGAGCGACCCGCGACGAACTCGAGGCGCGCGCAGCCAAGGGTTACAACGCGACGGTCGAGGAATTGCTGAACCCCGAGACGCAGCCACCGGTCGATCCGTATGTGCTGCTGCGCCATCAGCCGGCGGCGTTGCTGCCGGGTGGTCAGCCGCCGATGGGCAACGTCAACTACATGTACTATCTGGTGAACACGAAGCGCCCGCTGGAAGAGAAGATGGCGCTGTTTTGGCACGGCCTGTTCGCCACCGGAAACTCGAAGGTCGACAACTACGATCAGTTGCTGGAGCAGATCGACCTGTTCCGCAAGAACGGCATGGGCAACTACCGTGACCTTTTGATGAAGATCGCGAAGAACCCGACGATGCTCTTCTGGCTGGACAACAACCAAAACCACGGCACCGCCGTGAATGAGAACTGGGGCCGCGAGCTGCTGGAACTGTTCAGCCTCGGTGCCGGCAACTACACCGAGAAGGACGTGCGCGAGGCATCACGTGCCTTTACCGGCTGGACGTTCGAGACCAAGCTCCCGCGCCTCCCTTATGGCCGGTTCCCGTGGAAGTTCGAGTACCGTCCGGAAGACCATGACGATGGCGAGAAAGAGTTCCTCGGTCACAAGGGCAACCTGAACGGCGAGGACATCATCAACATCGTCGTGCAACATCCGGCATGCGCCAAGTTCATCTGCCGGCATCTGTACAACTTCTTCGTCGCCGATGAACCGCAGGTGCCTGCATGGCCGATCGAAGCGCCGCGCGACCCGCAGGCGATGGCAACGTTGATGAAGGCGTTCCGCGATTCGAAGTGCGAGATGATACCCGTCCTGCGCGCGCTATTCATGTCGGACTTCTTCAAGAATGCCCGCTATCAGCACCTCAAGTCGCCAGCCGAGGTGGTCGTTGGCACGCTACGCATGGTCGGCGGCTACGAACTGCCGAAGCCGGGCTATGGCGAGCTGTCGATGCAGCCTGCCTATATGGGGCAGGACCTGCTGAACCCGCCGTCGGTCGAGGGCTGGCACACCGGCAAGGAGTGGATCAACAGCGGCTCCTTGATGTCGCGAATTAACTTCGTCGCCTCGCAGATCGGCAATCCCGATCTGCCGGGTGTGCAGGCGATCATCAACCGCCTGAAGGCGCAAGGGACACGAACACCGGAGCAGTTGGTGGACAACTGTCTTGACCTGCTGGGCCCGGTCGAAGTTGGCGCCAACACCAAGAAGGAACTTACCGAACAGGCGAACTCGTGGGGTGAGATCCGCTGGGACAACGACACTGATCGCCAGAACGCTGCACGGCGTGCCGCCGAGATGCTGCAGCTCATCGCGGCCACGCGAGAATTCCAATTCGGTTGAACGCACGTATGCAGCGAAAGACCACAGGAGGAACGAGAATGTCTGCGACACAAGCAACGCAGAAGGACCCGGTGCTGGTCGTGCTGCAGCTCACGGGTGGCAACGACTACCTCAACACCGTGATTCCGTACAATAACGGGCTGTACAAGGACAATCGCAAGGCCGTCGGCATCGCCGACAGTGACATGCTGCACCTCGACCAGGCGCACGCCATCCCGAAATACATGGCGCCGCTGAAGAAGTTCTGGGACGATGACAAGCTCGCGATCATGCACGGCGTCGGCTATCTCGACTCGCCCCGCTCGCACTTCCGTTCGATGGACATCTGGCACACCTGCGAGGCCGAGAAGGTCGGCACCGAAGGTTGGCTGGGCCGCGTCGTACGAGAGTTCGACCCGAAGAAGGAGAATGTCGTCACCGCCGTCAGCTTCGGCCCCTGCCTGTTTCGTGCACTGGCGGTCCCCAACGTCCCGGTTGCGTGCGTGGCCGGTCCGCTGGAGCAGTACGGCTTCCTGCCCAACATCCGCGACCAGGCGCAGCGCCTGAAGGTGCTGGAGACCTTTTCGCATATGTACCAACCTATCGAGGGCAGCGGGGTGATGGACTATCTCGGCACCACCGGGCTCGATGGCCTGAAGGGTGCCGACATCCTGAAGGTGGCACCGGGCCGCTACACGTCGACGGTGAAATACCCGAACACCACGATCGCACAGAAGCTGAAGGGCGTCGCCCAGGTGCATCTCGCCGGTCTGGGCACGCGGGTGTTCTACTGCGACCACGGCAGCTTCGACTCGCACGCCGGCCAGGCCCCGCTGCATGCCGGTCTGTGGAGCGCGGTCACCGAGGGGCTTGAGGCCTTCATGGCCGATCTGAGGGAGCACAACGCATCCGACAACGTTGTTGTGCTGATGTTCTCCGAGTTTGGCCGCCGCGTGCGTGACAATGGATCCGGCACCGATCACGGCGCCGCCGGCGCGACGTTCGTGCTCGGCGACAGGGTGAAGGGCGGCCATTACGGCGAGTACCCGTCGCTGGATGCGAACAAGCTGGTGCAGGGCGACCTCAACCCAAGCATGGACTTCCGCAGCATCTACTCGACCCTGCTCGACAAGTGGCTCGGTCTCAATCCCGCGCCGATCGTGAACGGCACGTACGAGAAGCCGGCCTTCCTGCATTAGGCCAGGCGGACTCCAAGCTGCCCTCGCTCCTCGCTCGTGCCGGGAACGAGGGCGAGCGTTGGCTCGAAGCTATCAAAGGAGGAGATCATGGCGCTTACGACAGTCGTCCGCGGCAGGGCTTATGACTGGAGCCATGCGATCGGGCGTGGCGCGGCCACCGGTACCGGATTCAACTACGTCCAGACGATGTGCCTGGGCCGGGACAACGACATCTACACTGCAAATCGCGGCAATGAGAACAACTTCGGCATGCGGGTGAATCGCATTCAACTTGGCGGGGCCGGCGATGAGGACCTGGTCGCCGAGTTCTTCCAGCATGGCGAAGGCGACGGCAAGGCCACCTGGCCGTTCGGCGTCGCGGTCGGCAACGACGGCCGCGTGTACTGTTCCGACGAATGGACCAATACCATCTCGGTATTCGATCCGAACGGTAAATTCCAGTACAAGTTCGGCTCGACCGGGAGCGGCGACGGCGAGCTGCTGCATCCGGCCGGAATGGTTTGCGAGAAGAATGGCAACCTCATCGTCGTGGACAGCGGCAACAACCGGCTGCAGGTGTTCTCGCCGGAGGGCAAGCTTGTCGCCACCTGTGGCAAGGCCGGATCGGGCCAGGGCGAGTTCAACCAACCCTGGGGCATCACACTCGATCAGTCCGGGAACATCTACGTGGCGGACTGGAAGAATCATCGCATCCAGAAACTGTCGCCGCAGGGTCATTTCATGATGAGTATCGGCAGCTATGGTACGGTTTCGGCGGATCCGAACGCCTATGCCGTCACCTATCTGGGGCCGTTCGTTTCCAGCCTGCCGGTGTCCGATTATCCGAAGGCGGGACTGTTGAATCATCCGACCGACGTCGCGGTGGATCCGGAAGGCGACATTTATGTCGCCGACTGGGGCAACCACCGGGTCTGCATCTTCGAAGCCGACGGTACGCCTCTGACCAACCTGCTTGGCGACGCGCAGGTGATGTCGAAGTGGGCCCAGCAGAGCGTCGATGCCAACCCGGACATGATGAAGGCGTATCGGCGGGTGCGTAATCTCGAGCCGCTATGGCGCTTCTGCTTCCCCACGGCAGTGGACTTTAATCCGGCTACCAGCGAGATCATCGTGGCTGACAGCCAGCGGAACCGCCTGCAAGTCTACCGCAAGGTTCGCGACTACGTCGATTTCCAGGCGAACCTTTAGTGCGCAGATCGGACAGAGGGAGAGCCGGGGCGCAGGTCTGATTGCGCCGAGATCGGGCGGGCCTAACGCCGAGCTAGGAGTTTAATCTGTTATTGACAGATTAGTCCATAACGGCGATAACCGACCTTATGGCAAGGCCGCGAGAATTCGATCGAGAGGAAGCATTGGAACGCGCCACTGGTGTGTTCTGGGCCAAGGGCTTCGCCGCCACGTCAACTGACGATCTGCTCATGGCAATGGGGATTGGGCGGCAAAGCCTGTACAACGCATTTCAAGATAAGCGCGCGCTCTATCTGGAGGCGCTGGAGAGATATCAGCGGACGACCACCGCGGGGCATCTGCGGCGTCTCGATGGTGCCGCATCTCCGATCGCCGGAATCAAAGCAATGCTGTTAGGGCTGATCAGCGATAATGACGATACACGTGCGCTTGGCTGCATGGGGGTCGGCGCCGTCTGCGAATTCGGCGCGACAGATCCCAACATTGCAGCGCTTCGCGCCAAGATCTCTCCTGTGCTCCACGACCGATTGGTGGAACGCCTGAAGGAAGGCCAAGCGGCGGGTGAGATAGATCGCACTCTGGACTGTGCTGCGGCAGCTTCCTTCATCCAAATGACGATGCAAGGCATCCAGCTCGCGGCTCGTGGTGGCACCAATGCGACACCGCTTCGGGCTCAAGCGCGGTTTGTCGTCGAACGCCTGAAATCTCGCTGACCTTCTGAAACCGTCATCCGCCCGTTCGCACGGACTGTTATGGACTGACCGATCAATAATGGAGGCAAGAATGAGTGAAAATCGCAAACTGACCGGCAAAGTCGCAATCGTCTTTGGCGGGTCGCGGGGCATCGGCGCAGCCGCCGCCCGACGCCTGGCGAAAGAGGGCGCCGACGTCGGTTTGACTTACGTGTCGGCACCGGACAAAGCGGCCGACACGGTACGAGCGATCGAGGAGGAAGGCAGAACCGGCCTCGCGATCAAGGCGGACAGCGCCGATCCAACTGCAATTCGCGACGCCGTCATCCGGGCGGTAACCCAACTTGGTCGTCTCGACATCGTTGTCGTCAACGCGGGTATCTATCGAAAGGGCGAACTTCAAGCCGTCAGCTTGGAGCAACTCGACCTCATGCTGAACGTCAACGTGCGGGGTGTTTTCCTGGCCATCCAGGCGGCAGCCGCGTATCTGTCCGAAGGTGGCCGCATCATCACCATTGGCAGCAACACCGCCGTTCGGAGCGGTTATCCTGGATCCAGCGTCTATGCGATGACCAAGGCGGCAGTGGCCGTCATGGTCAAGGGAATCGCGGTGGACCTCGCCCCGCGCGCCATCACCGTGAACAACATCCAGCCGGGGCCGACGCTCACCGACATGACGGCAAGCTACATCGATAGCGTAACGTCGGCGATCCCGCTGAAGCGGGTCGGAGATTCCGACGAGATTGCCGGACTCGTCGCCTACCTGGCGAGCGGAGAGTCCGGCTACATGACGGGCTCCAGTCTGACGATTGACGGCGGGATGGCCCTTTGAGGGCCTGGCGGAATCGCCGGCTCGTCTCCGAAGGCCGGAGCATCATCAGAAGGGTAAGCGACTTCGGCTCTAAGGGGGCACTGACGGCTAACGCCGCGCTCGAATGCCCGCGATCAGGATGTCGATGAGACGTTTGGCGGCCCGCTCACCATCCGGTCCCAGGCCTATGTTCGCAACACCGGCGAGCGCGCGCAGCAGGTCGAGCGGATCAAGCTCCAGACGAATGTCGCCGCTCAAGACCGCGCGATCGACCAGCTTCGCAATCGCCTGTTTAACCTGTGCCGTAGACGCCGAATATAACTCGGACGTCCCGCCGACAATCGAATTGAGCACCTCGGACATCCCGTGCTTGGTGGCGATGTAGTCCACGAACAGCAACAGCCATTCACGGAGCGCCGTGACCGGAGGATACGTCTCCGCGAGGCGGTCGGCGGCTGCAACGAGCTGATCGGTCTCGTTGCGGTACACCGCCGCGACCAACGCATCGCGGGTGGGGAAATGGCGGTAGAGAGTCCCGGCCCCGACGCCGGCTGTCCGTGCGATCTCATCGAGGCTGGCGCCGGATCCCTTTTCGGCGAAAGCAGCTTTCGCCGTTTCGAGCAAGCGGACGCGGTTGCGCTCCGCATCGGCTCGCGGCTTACGGACAGCGGTGGAATCGCCCTCATCGGCCACGCCGAAAACACCCCTTGGTAAACGGAGAGTATCTCCGTATATAAAACGGAGACACTCTCCTCTTACGCTAAATCAGGCCGGCGGACAATGGTTTGCCGGCGCGGGGAGCGGTGCGTCCGTTGATAAAGGAGATTGCTATGACCAGACCTTTCGGAGCGACGTCCACCACGGATGACGTGCTCTCGGGCAAGGATCTCAGCGGAAAACGCGTGCTCGTCACCGGCGTGTCGGCCGGCCTCGGGGTCGAGACCGCCCGTGCCCTCGCGGTCCGCGGGGCCAAAGTGGTCGGCGCCGCGCGCGACCTCGCCAAGGCGGAGCGGGCGACGGCCGACGTCCGGGCTCAGGCGGCCAACGGCGGCAGCCTGGAGCTGGTGGCGCTGGATCTTGTCTCGCTTGCGAGCGTGCGCGCCTCCGCCGACGCGTTGCTTGCTGACGGGCGGCCCCTCGATGCCGTGATCGCCAATGCCGGCGTGATGCGGACACCCTTCGGGCATACCGTCGATGGCTTTGAGACTCAGTTCGGGACCAATCACCTCGGCCACTTCGTGCTGGTGAATCGTATCGCCTCGCTGATCGCGCCGGGCGGCCGGCTGGTTAACCCGTCTTCGCGGATTCGCCAGATTTGAGGGTGTCTGCTCATTGTTTATCAATGTGTTGGACGAAAAAGTCTTCACTACATCAGGTGGCGCGAGCGATAGCGGCGGCGGCGATTTTGGGCGGTGGTTGGGGTGGCAACTGAAGCTTGAGTTGGCGGATCAGGAGTTGGAGTTCCGGCTCGGGCTGTGTGTAGCGGGTCAGCCGCAACTCGCGCCCATCGGTGGTCGGCAGATGGACATCGATCATCTGCACGGCGGCGAATTTCTGCAGTGCGCTACGCGCGGTCAGCCCGGGCGCCAAGGCGTGCAGACGGCGCTGTAGCGTGACCTGCAGGCAGTAGGCCAGGAACGCGATGAAAGAAAGAGTCCGATACTGCCTCAAGCGTTGCGTCCGGCGGTAGATGGGACTTTGAGATCACCCACCCGTTTCACCCGGATCGGGGTCGTCGGCTGCGGGTGTTGCATACGCGGTTAGAAGGCGGGGTGCGGTGGCTTTGGTATGTCGACCGCGAGGGTAAATCACGCCAGGTCAAGGAGAGCTTCACCGATCGCGCTGAGGCAGATGCGTTCCGGCGCGCGGCGGCGGGGCGCTGCGCGTTTGGTTTCGGGGATCTGGTGCGGGTGGCGAGGTTGGTGGAGCGGCTGAAGCGGGCCCGGGGGCAACCCTCAAGATAATTATGCCGCATGTTTCAAGCAAATTATGTCGCAATGGGCGCATACATGTGATAGGACGCCCGATATCGGCCGATATAAAGGTCGGAGGAGCGACGAAATTTTTCGATGGAGCGACAGAGTTGCCGAGAGATCCTGGCCGGCCGATACCAGCACCGAATGCCAAATTCGCCGCCCTTGCGGCCTCCGGCACGCTCAACCGCGATCCACAGGCGGTCCGCGATCCACTGTTCCGCGGCGGCGGCTTCTTCGATCCGCGCGATCTGCTGCAGTTGCGCTACGAGATGATCCGGCGACATCGCATCGAAAACCTGTCGGTAGCAGTTACCGCCGCGCTGTTCAGTGTGTCACTGCCAACCGCCTATCAGGCCCACGCGGCGTTTGACGCCGGCGGACTGGCCGGTCTGTTACCGAAGCGGCGAGGACCCAAACAGGGGCATAAGCTCACTCCTGAGATCCTCGCGCACATTGAGCAGCGTCGGCGCGAACGGCCTGACTGGCGTACCAGCGATATGCGGACAGATCTGCAGCAACGCTTCGGCTTGACCGTGCACCGGCGCAGCCTTGAGCGGGTGTTGCGTGGCAAAAAAAAATTGCCGGGCGCGTGATGGAAGCGTCGCGTCAGCGAGATGTCGCCGATTACGAGCAGCTGCGCAGCGAGGCGTTGCTGATCGGCCTCGGGCAGGGTTCGGTACTGTTACCGTGCGGTCTCGCTGCGTGGCTCACGGCGTTATGGTCAACCGCATCGCTGCAACAACGGCCGAGCGAGCCAGCCGAGGCGGCGAGCCGCAAATCACTGCCGGCAGCGTTCGCATCGATCATCTTGCGTCTGACCCAGGAGCCGGTTCATGCATGATCCGCGCGTTGCGTCCCACCATCTGAGCCGCGACGCCTACCTCTACATTCGTCAATCGACGTTGCGCCAACTCAGCGAGAACGGCGAGAGCACGCGGCGGCAATACGCTTTGCGAGAACGAGCGATCGCGCTCGGTTGGCCGACCGAGCGCATCCACATCATCGATCAGGATATCGGCTTGTCCGGGGCCCATAGTGAAGGGCGTGACGGCTTCCAGGCACTGGTTGCCGCCGTCGGCTTGCGCAAGGTCGGCCTCGTACTCGGTCTTGAAGTATCGCGGTTGGCGCGCAATTCGGTTGATTGGCAACAGCTACTCCAGCTGTGTGCTTATACTGATACGTTGATATTGGACGAAGAAGGGATCTACAACCCAGCTGCTTTCAACGACCGGCTGCTGCTTGGCTTGAAGGGGACTATGTCGGAAGCGGAACTGCATCTATTGCGTAGCCGTCTTCGCGGTGGGATTCTCAATAAAGCGCAACGCGGCGAGCTGATGCTGCGTTTGCCTGTTGGGCTGGTGCATTTGGCCGATGGGCGCTGTGTGCG
>DATHNE010000016.1:0-14833 GCA_035486355.1 Acetobacteraceae bacterium | reverse complement strand
GTAAGTGGGGCAAAACCCCGGGCGAACCGCCGATCGGACACGGATTGATCCATGCCTGAACGGCGAGGAATGGCGGACTTCTCAGGGCGCGGTTGCATCGTCGTGCCAATGCTGCACCTGCGTGCCCGGGGTTTTGCCCCTCCTACAAATTGCCGTGGGGCGGCGCCGCAGCAGGAAGCGCTGACGCCCTTCCAGGACTACCTCGCCGCGCTGGTTGTGTACCGTGCTGGCGAGACCGACCACCCCGGTGCGTCGGTTTGCGGTCAGTTCGTCCACCGTCAGGGCTGGGTACAACGTATCGCCGACAAACACCGGCTTGAGGAAGCGGCTGGACTGCTCGATGAACGCGACCAGCGACGCCTCGGTCATATACGGGAACAGACCAGCGCCAGCAGCGGTCTGGATCAGGGTTTGTAGCCCGTGTGCCAGCATGCCGGGCATGCCGCGGGCGCGACAGTATTCCGCGTCGTAGTGCACGGGGTGATTGTCGCCGCTGGCCGCCTGGAAGGCGAGGTAGATCGCATCGGTCATGGTCCGGCTCGACAGCACGAAGCGCTCGCCCACCTGAAAATCCTCGAACCACCGCTG
This sequence comes from Acetobacteraceae bacterium, assembly GCA_035486355.1. Taxonomy (GTDB): domain Bacteria; phylum Pseudomonadota; class Alphaproteobacteria; order Acetobacterales; family Acetobacteraceae; genus Palsa-883. The sequence continues at coordinate 14,245 of DATHNE010000016.1, read as the reverse complement.
TTGCGGCACCATACGGTGGGTGGTCGGATCGAACCCGGTCATATCGCTCGGGCGGAGCGCATCGCGGCAATCGCGGGATCGCTGTAGCCCAGTTCACGCAGGATGGTATCCGTGTGCGCGCCGAGCTGTGGCACCGATCCAACCGCCGCTTCTTGATCCGTCAGCGTGAAAGGCGGCAGCAGCGCGCGCACCACGCCGTTCGGTGTCGTCACATCACGCCAACGGTCGCGCGCCGTGAATTGCGCGTGCTCCCACACGTCTTTCGCCTCATTCAATCGTCCATTCGCAATCCCGGCGCGCTCCAGCAGGTCGGCGGCTTCCGCCTTGGTCATGGAGGCAAAGAAATCCTCGATCAGCCCTGTCAATTCGGCACGGTTCGCCACGCGTGCGGCGACGTTGGCGAACCGAGCATCGGTGGCGAGCGCCGGCTGACCCAGCACCTTGTCACAGAACACGACCCACTCGCGTTCGTTCTGGATGCCGAAGATGACCTGACCGTCCTTGGCGGCGTGCGCACCATATGGGCACAGCAGCGGATGACTGGTCGGCTGGCGTGGCACGGGCTGGCCGGCATAAGCGTGGCGGTACATCGGATACGTCATCCACTCGGCCAGTGCATCGAGCATGGCGACCTTGACGTTGCCACCGTGACCGGTCCGCCCGCGTCGGACCAAGGTACCCAGGATACCGGTCAACGCATACATGCCAGTGGCGATGTCGGCGATCGAAACGCCGACGCGCGAGGGCTGCTCAGGCGTGCCGGTGACACTGATCAGACCTGATTCCGCCTGGATCAGCAGGTCATAGGCTTTCTTCTGCGCGAACGGGCCGCTCTCGCCGTATCCGGAGATGTCGCACACGACCAGTTTCGGATTGCCTGGTGCCAGGTCCGTATGACTGAGACCAAGACGGGCCGCCGCGCCCGGCGCCAGGTTCTGCAGCAGCACATCGGCGTCCTGGACCAACCTGAGCAGTACTGCATGCGCGTCCGGTTGTTTCACATCCAGCGTGATGCTGCGCTTGCCGCGATTGAGCCAGACGAAGAAGCTGGATTGACCAAACACCGCGCTGTCGTAGCCGCGCGCGAAATCGCCGTCGCCTGGCCGCTCGATCTTGATCACGTCAGCGCCCATGTCGGCGAGATGGCGGCTGCAGATCGGTGCCGCCACCGCGTGCTCCAACGCGATGACACGCATGCCCTCCAGTGGTTGCACGATGAGGTCCTCTTGCTGCGCTCGCCGGGACTGAAGAAAGACCGGTGGCGGCGTGGTGTCAAAATCCGCGCCGCGCTAGGCTGGCCGCCCCCGATCGGAGGCCGCGGATGCCGACGCTGACGTTCTATTTTGCTCCCGGATCGAGCTCGATGGCGCCACATATCGCATTGCACGAGGTCGGGGCGGTATTTGAGCCGCAGCCGATGTCCTTTCGCCGGCAGGATCTGCGCGCGCCCTCGTACCTTGCGATCAATCCGGAGGGGAAGGTTCCAACACTGCTGATCGATGGACGTCCGCTGACCGAGGTCGCCGCGATTCTGTACTATCTGGCACGTGCCTTTCCCGAAGTGTCCTTGCTTCCGGCAACCGACCCTGAAGCCGAGGCGCAGGTGATATCCTGGATGTCCTTTATCGCGTCGACGCTGCATCCGGCGCGGACGCGAGGCGTCGAACATGCGATGAGCGTCTGGACGATCGCTGATCAGCTCCTTGGCTCTCGCGATTGGGCGACAGGCCCCTACTCGATCGCCGACATCCACCTGTTCCGGCTGTACTGGCGTTTTGCCAATTCGCTGAAGCCCGCACCGGGGTCGTTTCCCCATTTGGCGGCGCATCACGATCGGATGATGGCGCGTCCGGCCGTACGGCGGACCCTCGAGATCGAGGCCGCGATTGGGTACGAACTGCCCGCTTAAAATGTTTCAGAGGTCAACGACCTGGCGGAGTTCGGCAGCGATCCCCGGCGCGCAGGCCAAAATGGGATTGCCGCGCTCAGGTCCATCCCCCTCCAGAAAGGGGCTGACATAGGCTCCAGCCTCCCGCAGCAGGACGAGCCCGGCCGCGACATCCCACAGATTGATATGCAGCTCGACATAGGCATCGAGACGTCCGGCCGCGACATCGGCCAACGCGAGTGCACCGGAGCCCAGCATCCGCGGCGCCACTCCCGCTTCGATGACGCGCTTGACCATGGCGGTAAACATCGTCGCCGGCCGGCGATGCGACCAGCCACATTCAACCATCGCCCGCGACATCTGCGTGGTGTTGGCGGCGCGAATGGGTGTGCCGTTCAACGTGGCGCCCGCACCACGCCGCGCGGCAAAGGTCTCACCCATCGCGGGTGCAACCAGGATGCCGATCAGCGGCGTACGATCCTCCAGCAGAGCGAGGGAGACGCAAAAGCGGGGCCGGGCGCGCGCGTAGTTTGAGGTGCCATCAATTGGGTCGACGACCCACCGCAGCGTTCCGTGGCGCGCCGTGCCGCCTTCCTCCCCCTGAAACCCATCCGATGGAAACGCATCCGCCAGACGATTTGAGAGAAAGCGTTCAACCGCCCCATCCGCCTCGGTCAGCCAATCCTGTGCGCCCTTCAAGGTGGCGCCCTCAGCACCCGCCGGCGGCTGCATGCGCAGCGCCATCGCACCCGCTTCGGTCGCGAGACGTATCGCAAGCCCGAAACGATCGTTGAGGGCGCTCACCGGTGCGGCTTACGCCGGTGACAGCACGTGGATGACACGACTGGCGATCAGATCCCGCGTCTTCGCACCATAGGCGGCCATGTGCGGGGACGCCGCATGGGCCTTCAGCGTGTCCGCGCTCTCCCACTTCTCGATCACGACAAATGTGTCAGGGCCGAACTTGGTCTGGAACGGGCCGATCCCATCAGCATCGGCCGCGGGACCGTACTCGATGCACCCCTGCTCGGCGTGCACTGCCGGCATGTTGGCGTGAAACGCTTCCAGAATCTGCGCGCGCATACCTGGCTTCGCGGTGATGATGGCGATGACGTGGATCACGACGCTGCTCCCCTCGGTGTGTCGCGCCAACCTTGCCAGAACCAAGGAAAGCCGAGAAGCCGTCGCCAGATCGGCGGGCCGATGCTAGGTCGGCGCGCAAGCCCGATAGACGGAGGAAAACGATGGCGGACAGCACACGACGCGAAGCAGGCCGCGCGATGCGGCGAAAGCTGATGGGCGATCGCTTCGCAGATAAGATCGACAAGACCGTGTACGATGATCCCCTGATGGCGAAGTTCGCCGAGGTCACTCAAGAGACCATCTTCGGCACATTGTGGACCCGCCCCGGCCTAGATCTGAAAACCCGCGCGTTGATCTGCGTGATCTCCGACACCGCGACCGGTCGGACGCCGGAGCTGAAATTGCATCTGCGTTTCGCGCGCAATCAAGGCTGGACCGAGGACGAATTGGCCGAGGCACTGCTGCACCTGGCCGGCTATGTCGGAGCACCCCTGGTACGCGAGGCAATGCTGACGGCCCGCGAGACGTTCGCCGAGATGCGCGCCGAGATGCGCGCCGAGGCGTAAATGACGCGCGGTCGAGATATGGTGGGACCGAAGGCTGACGGCCGATTAGCGCGCTACCGCAGCGGGATGACCAGGCGAAACCCGGGGGATGGCGCAAATCGGCGGTCCGTCTGATCTTCCTGGACGCGCGAGCCGGTCACATAACCAGCACTGGCGTCGAATTGGTTCTGGTAGGACGGCACCTGCAGCAAGCGCGGCACGATCTTTGGCCCGGTTGTCTGCGCCTCTTGGGGGGCACTTGCATCGCGATCCGGAACCGGGGCTGGCGCGTCATTCGGCGGGGAAGGCGGAATGGGCGGGATTGGCAGGGGGCGCGAACGGGGCGACGCAGCAGCCAAAAAGAGCAGCGCCAGCAGAGGCAGGATACGGCGCCGACGCCCGAGCGCGCGACCAGCGCGCTGCGTGCGCTGACGGAAATCACGGACCGCGGCAAGACGGACGAATCCGGACATGCGCTACACTGACGTGTCGACAGGATCGGATCAATGTTTTGCCATGGTTCCGTCCTGTCGGGCAGCCGGGTCCCTCCTACGGACAGGTCGAGTAGCGATCCGCGGGGAAGCCCGCGACCCGTGGATGGAGCCGCCGCTGGCCCGAGCATTGCGCGGGGCCTCAGGGTGGACGGCGCGGTGGCCTCCCTCTGCGGTTGTATTGATGCGCTACGAACAACCGGGATCTGACTGAGCGGGGACCCCGCCCCGGATTGCGCAACATTGGCGAAGAACGCCGCAAGAGAACCAGTCGAGAGCATGCCGAGGATCGTCAGATGCACTGGTTGAAGAGAGATGAATGTCGGTGCGACACAATGCCTTAAGCGAACTGGAAAAACCCGAATCGCTGGCGCCGTTGGCTCGGGTGCACGTTGTGCCCGCCGGCAGCGGCGTGCCTCCTCGGGTCGATCGCCGGCTCCTTGGACCGTCAGGAGGCATCATCTTGAAGTACGGTCCAGCTCCCGATATGAGACGAAGCACGCTTCTAGAATATTGCCTTTTTGGGGATTTGTTGATTCACCCCCAGTGCTACGAACTGTGCTAACGTAAAATGTGATAAAGGGTCGGCCTGGTTCGACCTATCACGGTGAAACTGGCGCGCGCCGGATGTGGTGGGACGCGCCGCTGAGAGGACGCGCTCGTGGACATATCGAACGGCACGCCGCCCGGCCCGCTGATCCAGGCCCAGCAATCCGATGCCCAGGCGGAGGGCGGCGGTCGTGGCACGGACGGCAATCCCTCCGCACGGATTGGTGGCAAGGGCGGAGATGCGCTTCACCCCCGCCTGCAGGCAGTTCTCGCTGTCGGGCGCCATCACGGGATCGAGTTGGATCCCGCCGAGTATCGCAATGTCGATAATATGGCCGATCCCTCCGCCCCATCGTTGTCTGCATGGGTGCAGGCCGCGGGACTATGGGCGCGTGCGGTGCGGCTGCGTTGGCGCAATGTCGTGGGTTTCCAGGACACGTCGCCGATCGTGCTGCTGCTGAACGATGGCTCCGCAGCGCTTTTGACCGGCGCCAACGCCGAACAGAACGTGATCTATCTCAAGGACCCGCAAGCGCCCGAGAGCGCCGTGCCCGTCGCGGTGGATGAGCTGCGCCTGTCAGAGGTGTGGAAGGGCGAAGCGCTGCTTGTGCGGGCCAATCGCGGTATCGCCGAGGCGGACGCCCCGTTCTCCGTCCGCTGGCTGGTCGGCCTGGTGATGACGGAGCGCAGCACATTGCGCGATGTCTGTATCGCGTCGCTTGCGCTCAGTCTGCTGACCATCGGACCGCCGCTGCTGGTGATGTCGGTGGTGAACCGCGTCATGGTTTATCACAGCATGTCAACGCTGGCGCTGCTGGCGATCCTGGTCGTGGTCCTTGTCGGCTATGAGACATTGTTGGGCTACGCGCGGCGCCTCCTGATCGCGGTCCTGGCGATACGCGTCGACACCAAGCTCAGTCTGCACATCTTCAATCGCCTGCTGCGGCTGCCGATCGACTACTTCGAACGAAACCCCGCCGGCGACACGTTGCATCGCTTGTATGCGGTCAACCAGGTTCGCGAGTTCATCACTGGGCGTCTGCTGATGACCTTCTTGGATTTCATCACGCTCGCGGTGATCCTGCCGATCCTGTTCTACCTGAGCAGCACGCTGACATGGCTCGTCATTGCCTGCGCGTGTGTGTTGGCGATCGTGATCCTGGTGTTCCTCCGCCCGGTCACCATCGCGACCGGCCGGGTGATCCAGGCCGAGATCAATAAAGCTGCGGTGATGACCGAGACGGTGTTCGGGATCCGCACGGTCAAGTCACTTGCCCTGGAGCCACAGCGTAAGGCGCTGTGGGACGAGCGGGTTGCCGACGCCGCCAAATTCCGCATGCGACAAGCCGTTATCAGCAATTGGCCGCAGACCATCGCGACGCCGATCGAGCGGTTCATGTGGATGGGCGTGATGCTCGTCGGGGCCTACATGGCGATGTCCGACAGCTCCGGCTACATGGTTGGCTCGCTGTTCGCATTCCTCATGCTCTCACAGCGTGTGGCGCAACCCTTGGTTGGCGCCGCAGGTCTGACGGAAAAGTACTTGGAGGTGAAAACCTCGATCGGCCTGGCCGCGCAGGTGCTCAATCGTCCGATGGAGGGGAACCCCGCAAGTGGCGGTCTGCGTCCACGCTTTGCCGGCGCCATCAGCTTCGAGGATGTCACATTCACCTATCCCGGGGGCCAATCGCCAGCCCTTAACGGGGTGACTTTTGCGATCCCGGCCGGCACGATGCTCGGCGTGGTCGGTCGTTCCGGCTCCGGTAAATCGACCATCACGCGGCTGCTGCAGGGCATCAATCGTGAGTATTCCGGTTTCATCAAACTGGACGGCTCTGACCTGCGCGAAATCAACCTGCGTCATTTGCGTCAGAGTTTCGGCGTGGTGCTGCAGGACAACTTTCTGTTCCGCGGCTCGATCCGAGACAATATCATCGCCGGGCGGCCGGGCTTCACCATCGAAGACGTGGTACGTGCGGCGCGACTCGCCGGCGCCGAGGAATTCATCGAGCGCCTGCCGCACGGCTATGAGACCTATATTGAAGAAGGGTCGCCGAACCTCTCCGGCGGCCAGCGTCAGCGCTTGGCGATTGCGCGCGCGGTCATCACCGACCCACGTCTGCTGATCCTTGACGAGGCGACCAGCGCGCTTGACCCGGAGAGTGAGGCACTGGTGAATGCCAACCTGCAGCGCATCGCACGAGGCCGCACGATGGTCATCGTGTCGCATCGCCTGTCGTCGCTGACCGAGTGCGATCAGACCCTCGTGCTTGAACGCGGGGCAGTCGTCGATATCGCCCCACATCATGTGCTGCTGGAGCGTTGCGCGATCTATCGCTCGCTCTGGGCACAGCAGAACCGCCATCTCGACAAACAAGGTCCGCGCCATGCCGCTATTGCTCCGTCCCTCGCGCAAGGCGACTAACGCGGTCGTCGCCGACGATGATCCGTCGCTGCCGGTGATCCTGGAGTTCCAGTCACCGTCATCGGCGGTTCTCGCGGCCGCAGCTCCACGCGGTGCCCGAGGCCTCACGTGGATGATCAGTTCGATGTTCGCCCTGTGCCTGCTGGCCATGGGGCTGATCCCGGTGGACCGCGTCGTCTCCATGCGCGGAAAAGTCGTCTCCGACGTCCCGACACAGGTCGTGCAGCCGCTGGAAACCTCGATCGTGCGATCGATCGATGTGCGCGACGGCGAGGTGGTGAAGAAGGGACAGTTGCTGGCGCGGCTTGATCCCACTTTCGCCACCGCCGACGTCGCCGCCCTGCAGGCCCAGGTATCCGCCTATCAGGCACAGGTCGCGCGGCTGAGTGCTGAGGCAAATAATCAACCTTTTACCTACCAGGGTGCCGATGGAGACATGGCACTGCAGGCAGCGATCTACGATCAGAAAAAGGCGGAGTACGAGTTCAAGCTCGAGGGCTACAAGCAGAAGATTGACGGGTTGGTATCCCTGATCTCGCGTTCGGAGTCGGATGCCGCAGGCTATCGCGACCGCTTGGCCGTGGCGCAGAACCTTGAGAATATGCGACGGGAACTCGAGCGATTGAACGTCGGCAGCAAACTGAACACGCTTGCCGCTATCGACAACCGGGCCGAAATGGCGCGCTTCCTGGCCTACGCGCAGCAGACCGCTGAAAGTGCCAAGCGCGATCTGGCCGCGATGATCGCGGAGCGCGACGGATTCGTGCAGCAGTGGCATAGTGAGATCAATCAGCAACTGTCCGACATCAGCTCAAAACTGTCCGACGCGCACGAATCGCTCCGCAAAGCCGACCTGCGTAAGAAGCTGGTGGAACTCCGGGCAGATCGTGACGGCACTGTTCTGACGGTTGCCAAGGTCTCAGTGGGATCAGTGATGCAGGTGGGACAGCAGTTTATCACTTTGGTACCAGCCAACGCGCCGCTTGCGGTAGATGGCATTCTCGCTGGCAATGAAGGGGGGTTCGTCCATCTCGGAGATCCGGTCAGCATCAAGTTCGATACCTTTGAGTATATGCATTACGGCATGGCCTACGGCACGGTGCGTGAGATCAGTGCGGATACGTTCTTCGGCAATGACCAGCAGGCACAACAGACGTCCGCGATACCGTTGCCGACGAACTCCACAGAAGCCTTCTATCGCGGTCAAATCAGCATTGACCGCTTGGCGTTGCGCGACGTGCCACCCGGGTTCCAGGTCACGCCAGGCATGACGGTGGTTGCCGATATCAAAGTCGGCAAGCGGACGGTCCTCACCTATTTCCTGAGCCGGATTGTTCCGGTTGCGACTGAATCAATGCGTGAACCGTGAGGCTAGGCAGGGTGGCGCATACGCTCAAGGCGGAGGGCGATTAATCCAGTGGCGCTGTTAGACCGACTGGTCGGCCAACTTTCGCCCGCGGCAGCTCTCAAACGAGCGCACGGCCTTGCTGAGCGGGGACAGCCAGCACGCGCATTTGAACTGTACGCCCGCGCCGCCCGGGCAGGATTGCCCGAGGCGGAATATCGCGTGGGGCGTCATTATCTGGAAGGCTCCGGCGTCCCTTACAGCCGTGCCGAAGCGATGCGCTGGATCGAGCGGGCCGCGACCCATGGTCTCGTCGACGCGCAGAGCCTGCTTGCCACGCTGTACATGAATGGCTTTGGCGTCGCGGAAAAAACCACCGCTGACGGAACGAGTGGAGTGGCAACGGCAGGGCTGTTCACCGCCGGCGATCGTGCCCCACCGGATCATGAGAAGGCGCTGAGATGGGCGCGGCCGGCGGCTGACGCTGGATCAACCGACGCGCAGGCCCTCGTTGGATACATCCTTTGGTCAGGCCCGGAGACCGTTCGAGACCTTGAGGCCGCGCACACCTGGTATCAGACCGCGTCAAATGCAGGCAGCCCGCAGGGTGCGCTCGGCTATGCCCTATCATTGGCGCGACGCGCTGGCGATTCGCTGGAGTCCGCCGAGATCGTGCCCCTTCTGCAGCGTGCCGCCGATGCCGGGCTGCCACTGGGATTGCGCCTGCTGGGCCTGATGACGGAACGCGGCGTTGGCCTGGCGATGGACCACGCAGTCGCCGCCGATCTTTATCGACGGGCCGCCGACAAAGGGGACCTGGTCGGTCAGGCCAAGTGGGGGCTCGCGCTTCTGCACGGCATCGGAATCCCCGCCAATCCGACCGAGGGGGAAACCTGGCTTCGCCGGGCCGCGCTGGCGGGTGATCGCGAAGCGGCCGCGCTGGTGGGTGATCTTTACGCCAAGGGCGGCACCCTGCCGCCCAACTATGCCGAGGCTGCGACGTGGTTTCGTCGTGCTGCGGAGGCCGGGCACCGTACGGCGGCACGCGCATTGGGCATGCTTTACCTGACCGGCGCAGGTGTTGGGCGCGACAGTGCCGAGGCTGCCGTATGGTTCCGGCGTGCCAGTGAGGCAGGCGATGCCCAGGCCAGGGCCGACCTGGCCAATCTTCTGTTGGAAGGTGTGGGCGAGTCAGAGGACAGCACTCGCACACGGGAATGGTTCGAACAGGCCGCCGCGTCGGGGGACCTCATCGCCGCGTTCAATTTCGGTGTGTGCCTGGCCGAAGGCGTCGGCATCGATCGCGACGAACGCAAGGCCGCGGAATGGATGCGGCGGGCCGCCGATGGCGTGGTCAACGCGCAATATTGGTACGGCCGCATGTTGATCGAGGGCCGCGGGGTCGAAGCGGATCCGGAACAAGGACGCAAATGGATCGAGCGTGCGGCCGCGATTGGCATGCCGGAAGCCGAAGTGGCGTTGGCGGAATTGCTGCTGCACGGCCGGGGCGGGCCAAAGGATCACCCCGCCGCGCTCGCGCTCTACACCCGCGCCGCCGAACGCGGACATGTCGGTGCCATGTTCTCGACCGGTGCCATGCATGGCGGCGGGCACGAAGTACCGGTCGACCGCGCAGCGGCGCAACGTTGGTTCCGGGCCGCGGCGGAACGCGGGTCCGCGCTCGCACAGATGATGCTCGGCCGCTATCTGGCACGTGGGCTTGTGGACGAAGCTGATCCCGAAGCCGCACGCGTCTGGTTGGAACGCGCGGCGGCACAGGGATTGACCGACGCACGGGCGGATCTGGCGTCGCTGCCGACCCCACAAGCCGCGGCGGCTGCGGCGTCGCGGGCTGTCAGCCGCTGAGCATATCGGTCACGGAGCACGGCTCACCGGGATCGGCGCGCACCGATGATCGACTTGCCCTCGCCCGTGACGCGCATGAGCGTGCCCAAACCCTGCTCGCGGCCGGCGTTGGTGCGGAGGCGGTCCGTTGGGCCGACCGCGCGTGCCGGCTGCTGCCGTCCGACGACACGCTTGCCCTCACGCTGGCTTCCGCCTGTCTCAGACAGGATGACGCCAAAGCTGCCGCACTCTTCGCCTGCCTCACCGCACGCTATGACATGCGCGAGGCGTGGGTTGGCTTGGCGATCGCCCACCGCAATCTCGGCGACTTCGGCGCTGCCATGGCAGCGGTGCATACGGCGCTCGCGCACCACGTGCCCGACGCCTCACTGGCGACGCTCGCGGACGGTATTGCGCGGCAGCTTGGCTGGCCCGGTTGGTGCGGTGTCACCCTCGATGGGGAACTGCGCGTGCAACTGACTGGCGGTGGCCAGCGGGTCGAATTGGAAATCGACGGGGTCCGGCAGCCGCCGCTGAAGGGTGGCCGTGTTCGGCTTCCAGCCGCGCGGTGGACGGCAGCACGCCAGATCGCCGTTATTGATGCCGGATCGCACCTGTTGGGCAGCCCCATCAACGCGGCGCAGATCCGACGCGTCGAAGGATGTGTCACAACCCGCGACGGCACGATTGAGGGATGGGCATGGCATCCCGCGGCCCCTGCCGCGGATCCCGTGATCACGGTTCTCGCTGCGTCAGGCCAGCAGCGCCGGTTCACGGCCCACGAGCAGACGAACGTCGATGCACCGCTCAGGCCGCTCAGCCGTCCGCGGCAGATATTCCTGTCCCGTCACGACCTGTCGGCATTCGACCGGCCTGTGCGACTGCGCGGCAGTGATGGACGCGATCTGCTGGGCAGCCCGCTGGATCCCTTCGCCGAACAGCGGGCTTCTGTCCAGGCGGCCCTGAACCTTCGTGCGACGGCCCCATTGGCACGACGCCGCGCCGGGCAGCCGAAATTGGTTCCACCGCTCTCGGTGCCCGCCGACATCACTGGTCCATCGCCACCGCTTGGCGCCGATCGGCGCCGGCGGGTCGCGGACGTCGTCATCCCGGTCCATGGCGGTGGCGCTACGACGCGTGCCTGCTTGGACAGCGTGCTGGCGACCGTGGCGCGGCCCAGCCGTGTGATCGTGATCGATGACGCAACATCCGAGCCGGACCTGGTTGCGTACCTGACTGCGTTGGCGCGTCGTCGGCGGATCCACCTGATCCACCACCCACAGAGCCTCGGGTATCCCGCCAGCGCCAACGCGGGAATTCGTGCCAGCACCAACCGTGATGTGGTGCTGCTCAACAGTGACACGCTGGTGCCACCGGCGTGGCTGGAGCGTTTGCGTGAGGTTGCCTACAGCGCGGCGGATATCGGCACCGTCTCGCCGCTCTCGAACAACGCCACGGTTCTGAGCTACCCGCGACGCGACGATTTCAATCCCATGCCGGACGGCGCCGCGACCGCACGCATCGCGGCACTGGCGTGGCGTGCGAACGGTGCCGAGGCCGTCGATGTGCCCGTCACGGTCGGGTTCTGCATGTATCTGCGGCGCGATTGCCTCGCCGCGGTCGGGGTGTTGCGGGAGGATGTGTTCGCGCAGGGCTATGGCGAGGAAAACGACTTTTGCCTGCGCGCGCGCCACCTCGGCTGGCACCACGTGGTGGCCTCGGGCGCCTTCGTTGCCCATCGTGGAGCGCAATCGTTCGGCGCGGCCGGAGAATCATTGCGATTACGCAATCAGTTGCTGCTCAATCGGATGTACCCGGGATACGCCGAGCTGATCCTTTCACATTACCGGAACGATCCGCTGGCAGCCGCGCGGCGGCGGCTGGATCAGGCGCGCTGGGATGCGTCGCCCGATGCGAAGCGGTCCGCCGCACTGCTGATCACTCATGATGCGGGAGGCGGCGTCGAGCAGCGTGTCGCCGCAGCTTGTGCGGCGCAGACAGAGGCCGGTCGGCGGCCCGTGGTGCTTCGCCCGTCATCCGCGCGGAATGGCACGACGTATATCCGCCTCGCGGACGGCATGCGGGACGGCTATCCAAATCTGCAATTCGCCATGCCGGCGGAGTTCACCACGCTCATCAAGGTCCTGAAACGCCTGCGACCGGTTGAGGTGGAGCTGCATCACCCGCTTGGACACCACCCGGCGATATACGACCTGATCACGTGCCTCGGTCTCCCCTATAACGTGCACGTGCACGACTACCTGCTGATATGTCCCAGGGTGACGCTGATCGGGCGTGAGCGTCGCTATTGCGGCGAGCCGGTCGTGACGGTCTGTGAGAATTGCGTGGCGGATCTCGGGAGCTACGCTGATGACACCATCAGCGTGGGACGGCTACGGCAACGATCGGGGGATCTGCTGGCGCGGGCTCGCCGCATCGTGGTGCCCTCGCATGACACGGCGGAGCGGATGCGGCGGTATTTCCGGGTTCTGCGGCCCGAGGTGGTGGCTCACGAGGATGATGCGGTCCTCGCGGCGACGCCGCTGCGAGCGTCCATGCCCCAATCCATCGCGCGTATCTGCGTCGTCGGCGCGATCGGCGTGGACAAGGGTTTCGAAATCCTGCTGGCGTGTGCGCGCGACGCCGCAGAGCGGGCATTGCCGGTCGAATTCGTCGTCGTTGGACACACGATCGACGACGGGCGATTGTTGGACACCGGCCGCGTCTTCGTGACCGGCGAATATCGCGCTGACGAGGCCACGCCGCTCATCCAGGCACAGAACGCATCCTTGGCCTGGGTGCCATCGATTTGGCCGGAGACCTGGTGCTTCACACTCTCCGAGGCGTGGCGTGCTGGCCTTCGAGTTGCAACATTTGACCTTGGCGCTCAGGCCGAACGCGTGCGCCGTACTGGGCGTGGTATCGTGCTCCCACTCGGCCTGCCGCCGGCTTCGATCAACTCTGCGCTGCTTGCCGCGGTGGGCTTGTCAGGACATCCATGACCGTGGCACGCAATGCCCTAGTGTGCGGATCGTTCCTTTCGTTAAACCGACCGTCCGTCGTTCGATCGTCCATGTGGAAAGCGAGACGTCTGTATGTCTGAAGCCCGGAATGCGCTGAGGAAGCCTGCCGCAGCCAAATCGAACGCAGCCGAAACCAGCGGCAACAGGGTGGCGGAATTGAAGGTTTCCGGTCACCTCATGACGCTCGACACCGGAATATTCTGCATCTTCCATGCGCCCGGCGGCACGATCATGGACGATGGCTCGGGCCTGCCGGGCGTCCGAATTTCATTGCCTCCAGCGGTGGCTGGACGTGCGGAGAGCGTGCGCATCAGCACGTTTCGCCCCGATGGGTGGCTGGACTTCTTTGACGGTGCCGCACTGGTGAGAGTGGAGCAGGGCCCCGCGCAGGTCCTGGTCACGGTCTACCAGTCGCCAACCGCCGTTCCCGAAACAGCACCGCGGTTGCAGGTGCTGCGGCTGACGCCGGACGGCGGACTCGCGGCGCGGCCGGCGGAGGCGGCAGTCGGGGCGGCGACTGCCCAAGCGCGTGCGACGCCGGCCGGGCGTCCGGATGTCGTGGCCCATATTCAACGTATCGGCGACGTGGGCGGGGAATTCGGCGCCTGGATCGGCACAAAAGGCAGCGGTAGCTGGATTGAAGGCTTCGCGGTCAGTCCGCCGGAGGGGCTTGGCCCGCAGGACGTGGAGTACCAGGCGGTGCTGGGTCGCGGCTGGCTGTCTCCCTGGATCGAGGCGGGCAAATTCTGCGGCAGCCGCGGCATGGCGCTGCCACTGCTGGGCATGAATGTTCGCCTGAAGGGTGACGCGGCCAAGACCCACGAGTGCAGCTATTTCGCGACCTTCGTGGATGGCAGCAGCGCAGGGCCGGTGCCTGGCGGAGAGCCGTGCCAGGTGGATAGCCTGGCCGCACTGGAATCATTCCAGATCGTATTGCGCCCGCGCAGCGCGGCCGCCGCACCGCGCCCATCAGCCGCCGCACCGCGCCCGTCAGCCGCCGCACCGCGCCCGTCAGCCGCCGCACCGCGCCCATCAGCCGCCGCACCGCGCC
>DATHNE010000015.1:0-6528 GCA_035486355.1 Acetobacteraceae bacterium | reverse complement strand
CCGGACCAGTTCACCACGATCGAGGGCTACAAGGACCTGGCGGTGGTCGGCGGTGCGATCATGAATCACCTCGTGCTGCTCTATGACAAATTCAATCCGCAGCTTGCCGATGTGCATGTCCGCCGCGCCCTGAGCCTGGCGATCGACCGCCAACTGCTGATCGATACATTCTGGCACGGCCGGCTGTCGCTCACCCGCTCCATGCAGCTCCCCTCGTTCGGCGCGCTGTACAACCCGAACCGGCCCTTCCCGCCGTTCGATCCGGCAAAGGCGCGTGCCGAGCTGAAACTGTCGAAGTATGACGGCACGCCGATCCCCTATCGCGTCATCGGCAGCGACTACTACCCGAACGAGGTCGCCACCGCGCAGGCCCTGGTGGCGATGTGGAAGGATGTCGGCATCAACGTGAACATCGAGCTGAAGGAAAACTTCGCGCAAGTGTTCCAGCCCCCCGGCCGCGGCATCAACAACACCTCCGACACGGCGCTATATCCCGATCCGGTCAGCGAGCTTTGGCGCCGCTACGGCAGGGACAGCACGTTGCAAGTACAATACAAGATGTGGTCCGACGACGCGTTCAACGCGCTCGGCCCCACCCTTGTCTCCAGCCTCGACACGGCGGCACGGTACAAGGCGTTCCAGAGCATGCTGGACATCTATGACTGGGACGATCCGCCCGGTACCGTTCTATTCGCTATCGGCATGTTCTACGCCGAACGGCGCAGCCTGCACTGGCAACCCTACCCGGTGGAGCACATGGACTTCCGCGCCGCGGCCTTCGCGGCGCCACCACAGCCGCGCAAGGCGTGAGCGAGGCCGCACTGCTCGAACTGCGTGACCTTTCGGTCCGCTTCCACACGCCGGAGGGCGTGGTGGAAGCGGTCAGTGGAATCGACCTCACCGTCAGGGCGGGCGAAATCCTCGGGCTGGTCGGTGAAAGCGGCAGCGGCAAGAGCGCGACCTGCCTTGCGGTGATGGGCCTGCTCGGCCCACGCGGCGAAACCACGGGCGAGCTGCGCTTCCAGGGCCGGTTGATCGGCGCCGATGCCGCGCGCCTGCGCGGCCATGGGATCGGCATGATCTTTCAGGAGCCGCGCGCCTCGCTCAATCCGGTGTTCACCATCGGCCACCAGCTGCGCGAGGTGCTGGCGTTGCACCGCCCGGACCTCACCGCCAGCGCCGCCGCGGACGAGGCGAGTGCGCTGCTGCACCGTGTCGGTTTGCCAGCACCCGAACGCCAGTTGCGTGCCTACCCGCACGAGATTTCTGGCGGCATGGCGCAACGCGTCGCGATCGCCTTGGCACTGGCGGCTCAGCCGCGCCTGCTGCTGGCCGACGAACCGACCACCGCGCTGGACGTCACCGTGCAGGCCCAGGTGCTGGAACTGCTGCTGCGGCTGCGTGACGAAACCGAACTGGCGATCGTTTTGGTCACGCATGACCTTGGCATCGTCGCGCGCTATGCCGACCGGGTCAGCGTGATGCGCGCCGGCAAGGTGGTCGAGCAGGCATCGGTGCAGACGCTGTTTGCCCAGCCCACACACACCTACACGCGGCAATTGCTGGACGCCCTGCCACGCATGACCGAACGAGTGGCGCAGGTCGAGGCGGTGCCGGCCACGCCATTGCTACGTGTCAGCGGGCTGACACGGCATTTCGTCCCTCGCCGGCGACCGTTCCGCCGCGCCACGCCGCCGCTGCGCGCGGTGGATGGCGTGTCGTTCGACATCGCGGCTGGCGAGACGCTGGCGCTGGTCGGCGAAAGCGGCTGCGGCAAGTCCACCACGGCCCTGATGGTCGCCGGGCTGCTCGGCCACACTGCCGGGCGGATCGAATTCGCCGGGCGCGACCTTGCCACAAGTTCGGAAACGCAGCGTCGTGCTCTGCGCCGCGAACTGCAGATTGTATTGCAAGACCCCGGCGAGGCGCTGGACCCAAGGCTCTCCTGCGGCACGCAGGTAACAGAACCGCTGCTGATCCATCGCACCGGCGGCAACCGGCAGCAGCGGCGTGAAACCGTGCGCGCCACGCTGCGTTCGGTTGGGCTGGATGACTGGGTGATCGATCGCCGGCCGCACGAGATCAGCGGCGGCCAGCGGCAGCGTGTCGCATTGGCCCGCGCGCTGGTGCTGCAGCCGCGCATGCTGGTGCTTGATGAACCGACCTCGGCACTGGACGTGTCGATCCAGGCGCAGGTCATCGACCTGCTGTCGCGGCTGCAACGGGAACGCGGCCTCGCCTATCTGTTCATCAGCCACGATCTGCGCCTCGTGCTGCGCATCGCGCATCGCGTCGCCGTGGTCTATCTCGGACGCATCGTCGAACTGGCGGAGCCCGCGCAACTGTTCGCCATGCCCCGCCATCCTTACACAAAGGCGCTGCTGTCCGCCGTGCCGGAGCCCGATCCGGCGCAGCGCGGACACCAGCGCATCCTGCTGCCGGGCGAGCCACCAAATCCCACCGCTGTCGCTGCCGGCTGCCGCTTCCGCCAACGCTGCGCCCTGGCGCTGCCGATCTGCGCCCAGGTCGATCCGACTCTGGGACAAACCTCGCACGACCAAGCGCACCAGGTCGCCTGCCATGTGGCGCAGGGAACGGCGTGATGGACGCCGGGTCCGTCATCCTACGCAAGTGCCTGCGCGCGCTGCTGACGCTGTGGATCGTCGTCAGCCTCACCTTCGTGGTGCTGCGCAGCGCCGGCGACCCTGCGATCGTCATTCTTGGCAGTGACGCGACGCCGGCGATGATCGACGCTTTCCATCATCAATGGGGTCTCGACCAGCCATTGCCAATACAATACGTCGTGTATTTCGCACACATCCTGCATGGTGATTTCGGCAGCTCCTTCCTCGACAGCAGACCCGCACTGACGGTGGTGGCCGAACGCATCCCACGCACGCTGCAGCTGTCCGGGCTTGGCCTGCTGCTAATGTTGTGCATCGGCATACCCGCCGGCGTCGCAGCCGCGCTCAACCGTGGTCGCGCGCTCGACCGGGTGATCGTTGCGGCATCGGTGATGGGTCACAGCGTGCCGAGCTTCTTCCTTGCCATCCTGCTGATCCTGCTGTTCTCGGTGCGCTGGCGGCTGCTGCCAAGCGGCGGCGCCGAGGCAGCCCACACCATCATCATGCCGGCGATCACCATCGCCGCCGGTGGCACCGGGGTGATCGCCCGTTTCACCCGTGCCGCGATGCTGGATGCGCTGCGCCAGCCCTTCGTGCGCGCGGTGCAGGCGCGTGGCGTCGGCTGGCCGCGCGTGATACGCGGCCACGTGATGCCGAACGCGGCGATCCCGACGGTGACGATGATCGGCTTCCTGCTCGGCGGCCTGGTCGCCGGCGCGGTGATCACCGAGACCGTGTTCGCCTGGCCGGGCATCGGCTGGCTGATTGTTACCTCTGTGGCGCGGCGCGATCTCGCGGTGGTGCAATGCATCGTGCTGCTGGTCGCCAGCACGATGGTGTTGGCGAACTTGATTGTGGATCTACTGTACGTCTGGCTCGACCCACGCATGCGCGCACCAGCGCCAGAAGACGCATGAGCGCCACACCACTGCGCGCGATGGGCCGCCGCTGGCCGATCCTTGTCGTGCTCGCTTTCGCTTGGATCGGCCTCTGTGTTGTCGCCGCCGTGCTGGCACCCAAGCTGTCGCCGATCGACTACCAGGCGCTTGACCTGCGCGCGCGGCTGGCACCGCCGCTGCTGTTCGGCGGCACCTGGCAGCACGTGCTCGGCACGGACGAGGTCGGACACGATGTGTTCAGCCGGCTGCTTGCCTCGATGCGTGTCAGTCTATCTGTGGCCTTTATCGGCACACTGATCGGCGCGACGCTCGGCACGACGTTGGGATTCCTCGCGGCGCATTTCCGTGGCTGGTTGGACGACGTGGTGATGATGCTCGCCGACGCCCAGGCCGCCATCCCATTCATCATTGTGGCACTCACCATCATAGCGTTCTTCGGCACCTCACTGGCCTTGTTCGTTGTGGTTGTCGGACTTTATGGCTGGCAGACCTATGCACGCCTGGCCCGCGCCATGGCCCTGTCGACGACGCGGCGGGGCTATGTTCGCGCGGTGGTCGCACTGGGCGCCCGGCCGATGCGGATCTATCTGCGCCACGTGCTGCCCAATGTCGCCGGTGTGTTGATCGTGAATGCCACCATCGGCTTTCCCGAGGTGATCCTGCTGGAGACCGCACTGAGTTTCCTGGGTCTGGGCATCCAGCCGCCGTTATCGAGCCTCGGCAGCATGCTGAGCTACGGGCGGAGTTACCTGGGTAGCGCGTGGTGGATCGCGGTGCTGCCGGGTGTTGTGCTGTCGTTTTGCACGCTGTCGGTCAGTCTGATAGGGGACTGGGTGCGCGACCGGCTGGACCCGATATTGCGCTGAGCCGGGGTGCGTCGGTGGATGGCCCGCGCGTGCCACGATTCACGACGATCTTGTTACTCCCCGCTTCTCTGCCGCGTAGACCACAATGGCAGCATGACGCTTGACCAGGAGAGCAACATGAAGCGATCAGCGGCTGAAATCGTGCGTGAATATGGACCTTTTCCGGGCGCTGACCGCGTGAACGGCGTGACATTCGACGGTCAGCAGATGTGGTTCGCGTCCGGCGACAGACTGAACGCGGTCGATCCTGCGAGCGGCGCCGTGGTGCGCTCGATTGATGTCGCCGCGCATGCGGGAACCGCGTTCGATGGTCAGCATCTGTTTCAGATCGCCGAGGATCGCATCCACAAGATCGATCCGAAGACTGGAACGGTACTCGGCTCGATCCCGGCGCCGGGCGGCGGTGGTGATTCAGGGATGGCGTGGGCCGAAGGAACGCTCTGGGTCGGGCAGCATCGGGGCCGGAAGATCCATCAGATCGATCCCAAAACGGGAGCGATCCTTCGCACCATCGAATCCAATCGGTTCGTCACCGGGGTCACCTGGACCAACGGAGAGCTCTGGCACGCGACCTGGGAAGGCGAAGAGAGCGAACTGCGGCATATCGATCATGGGACGGGCGAGGTCCTGGAGAGTCTTGAGATGCCGCAAGGCGTGGGTGTGTCGGGCCTAGAGTCAGACAGTGGCGATCAGTTCTTCTGCGGCGGCGGCAGCAGCGGCAAGGTGCGGGCCGTTCGCCGACCGAAGTAACGCTGTGCGGCGGGTCGCGGCAGCTAGCACTACTTTGGCAGATCTTTAGTGGCAGGGGAGTCTTGGGGATTCCCGACGCGGGGGCGGGATGTGATTCAACGTGAGGAGCAGTAAGGATGTTCGTCATGGCCGCTCCGGTGCGACGCGCCGTGCGGCGTCGTAGATCACTAGTCAAATCAGCAGCGGGCTGATTTCGAATCGTCCTTTATCGAAGTATGATATTTGTAATAAGTTGCCGCTGAGACCCTCCGTGTCAATCGGCCCTTTAATCGCGGGTGACTGTCAACTCCGATGAATGTCCACGCCGAGGTCAGGATCCTTTCCGAGATCTGAGCCTCGTGATGGTGTTCGCGGCGGGTGCCTCAACGAGCGCAGCGGGGTGCGAGGAATTCGCCACCAGCCGATTGACCGAGGTCACCGACACCGCCGTCCCGGCACGGACATCAACCGGTTCGGCAGATACCGCAGGCCGGATCCGTCGGTTTTGTTAAGCGATGTTCTATTCAGCATCGCGCTCGACGCATTGCGCTGGCCAACTGCGACGGCCTGATTTCGCTCATCCGATGAGCGCGGCAGCACTGGACCGGTGGAACGTGGACGCAGGTGCTGTGACGCCGGCGGTTGTCCGCGCCTCAGACACCTGCCCCCCGTCTACTTCGCGGCCTTGCTCAGATACCCGCTGAGCGTCCGCAGGTACGCCGCACCTGGAGGTGTCTTCCTGACGATGATGCTCCGCCGATCCGCCTTGTCTGTCTCGCGCTTCGCAAACGTCAGGTCTTCAAGCAGATCCAACGCTCGCGTGATTGCCGGCTTTGAGACCTTCAAATCGGCCGCCAAGCCACGCACCGTGTGGTCCGTGCCAGACTCCAGATAAATCTTCAGGAAGACCGCCAACTGACGGGCCGACATATCACGCACGTCACTCCGGACGATCGAGACCATCGTCTCCTTCAAAACAAGCAACGATGCGTTGGCAGTAGGTGCGGTTGCCATTGCCGGCTCCTATGGTGGATGGGGCGAGATGAAAGCTATTAACCGATTCGGCTCAAGGCTTGCGCAGGCGGGCCGATATCGTACCTATGCTGGACTGACCCCGCAATCCCCCGGCACGCCGCGACCAGGGGAATCGCTTGAATGACGTAAGCTGTGCCGGTGACGACGTTAAGGAGATAATCTTGGTTCCATCCGGCCTTTTTTCGGCGGTTTTTGAGGCTGGTGATAGGCTTTGCCTGTGTGAGGAGATTGAGAGCGGTGTGCTTGATGACGGCCATGTTGGCGGGGCCATGTCCGGATCGCAGGCGTGCCAGATCATCGCGGAAGACGACATCAAGTACCCAGTGCAGGCGGTTCTCGATCCCCCAATGCCCCCGCACGACACGCGCGAAGGTC
>DATHNE010000014.1:0-4137 GCA_035486355.1 Acetobacteraceae bacterium | reverse complement strand
TGCGCGAGGATCGCGTACAGCCGACTGGTGCCGAAGCAGACTGCTATGGCATTGAAGTCGGTGCTGGCGGAGCGGTCCTTCGCGGTCTCGGCGAGATGGCGGCCGAAACCGAGCATGATGCGAACGGTGTGCAGCATTGCGGCGATGCGCGCGGGCATGGTCCGGGTGGGCGGATCCGGTTGGGGATCGTGGGTCGGGGTAGGACAGGGAGTGGCGGTAGCTGGCTTCACAGCAGTATCACTAACACGTGTTAGGGCCGCTTGTCAAACGAAATATCGGCCGGACCGATCCCGTCGAGTCTCACCATCGTCTCCTTGCACTTCGGGCGAGACGTGGGGCAGCACCAGCCGGGCAACCGCTTCTGGTGCATGGGGTTCTGCTTGCCTCTGGCTGTCTTGTCGAACAGGCGGCCTGAATTGGTGCACGGGGTTCTTGCTGACGCACAGGATGCGGGGTTCGTCGCAGCAGCGTGCGGCGCGCGGCGAAGCAAGCAAGACTCAATGCAGATGCAGGCAGATGTACGCGAAACACGCAGATGGGGCAGGGGCTTCCGCACTAACGCGGCTCTCCAGGGAGTGGTGCCGCCGTCGCTGCCGTGAACGACCATGCCGGGCTCAGGCCCATCCGCGTGTTTTGTGTTCATCTGCCTGCATCTGCGTTGAGTCTTTCTTGCTGTCCTGCGTGCCGCACCGTCGCCACGCAGGAGAAGCCCGGTGGGGCGTCGGAGCTTGGCGATGCGCCTCAGGGTGCAGGCGGCCTTGCCTGGTGTTGGGTGCATGGTCGCCGCCTCGGCTGGATGCGGCTCGCCGCGCAGCAAGCAAGGTGCAACCACCGATGCACACCGATGGGCCGAGTCCGCTATGGCCGTTCACGGCTGAACATCCGCGGCCGGCGCTGGTGTGCCGTGCCAACGCCATCACCCCCGTCCCATCGGTGTGCATCGGTGTGGATCGGTGGTTGCACCTGCTTGCCGCGTCGCGAGCCGGAACAGGCCGCCCGGGTGAGGCCCCCGCACCACAGCTTTTCCATCGCCTTCAGGACCTCAACTTGCACCGATGAAACCATTCGCGCGCGCCCACGCCCGCCAGCCAACCTGTTCTTCCTGGATCCGGCGGCTTGTCGTTTGGTTCCCGGGGTTCAGGGTTTCTTAAGGTTAAGCATTTCACACGGAGAGCACGGAGCGGCACGGAGGCATAACGGAATGCTGCTCGCGCGAATTGATCGAGCGAGTCATTGGGTTGGCCATCGAGGTGCATAGGCTGACGGGACCCGGCATGCTGGAATCGGTTTATGAAGGCTGCCTGTGCCATGAGCTGGAGCAAGTGGGGGTGCCTATCGAACGGCAAGCCGGAATTCCGGTTACATATAAGGGCGTCCAATTCGACGAAGGGTTTCGCGCCGATATTCTCGTGGATCGGCAACTGATCATTGAAATCAAAGCTGTTGCGAATATCCTGCCGGCGTATGACGCACAGGTCCTGACTTACCTCCGCATGAGCGGCCTGCTGTTCAATTTCCATGCGCGGCTGTTGAAGGATGGCCTACGGCGATTTGTCGTCTGAACACCTCCGTGCTGCTCGGTGGTTGTTCGTGGTCTCCGTGTTAAACGCTTGCTTGCAGCAGAGCACGCGCCGCGAACCACCTGGCAACGTAGCACAGCACCGATCCGCGCTCGCCAGATCGCCGCCCATCCAGCATTGCGCCAGCCCGACCTGCGCACGCAAGACCCGTTCGCGAGCCTCGCCGTGTATCGCCGCAAACCCTCCGCGCAAGGACACTGGTATTCTCGGCATTTCCAGTCGGGGTGAAAGCGCTCCAGGCCGTCGGGAATTGAGTGAACGATCAGAGCGATTGCCATCGGTTGAACGGCCCCCTGCCCCGCGCACGAAAAAGGCGGCCCAGCAACTCACGTCACCGGCCCCTTTTCCTTGAGCACACACCGACGCTTGGGATCGACGCGGCCGTTACGAAATTGTTGGGGTCATAATCGACGGCAGCTTACCAAAAGCGCCATAGGGGAATTGTGTATAGTGCACCAATTCCGCCGGCCCTCACTCCCCCAGCATCGCCACGACCTGATCCAACCGCCGAACCCGCGCATACATTTTCATCGCCTTGTCGAGACTGTAAGCATGCGCGGCCGCATCGCCACCCCAGCAGCACTCGCGCACCACGACACACGTAAGGTCCATGTTGAACGCCTCGCGCACGCTCGTCTCGACGCCGCGATTGGTCGCGCCGCCGCCAATGATAACCGTGTCCCGGCGCAGCATGTGCAGCAGTTCGGCGACGCCCGTCCCATAGAACGCGCTTGGCCGGCGCTTGAGGAACACGTAATCCTCGGCATCCGGAGCGATCTCGTCGGGGAAGCCTGCATCTGCGGTGCCCTCGACCGCGTTGGTCAGCGGCGCCACGCCGGTTTCGGCTGACAGGTCGGTTGGCAGCATCACCACGTCGGCGCCATCGGCGCGGCTGACCGGTGTCGTGTAGATCACCGGCACGCCGGCCGCCCGCGCCGCCGCGGTCATCCGCACCCAGGCGTCGAGCACCGGCCGCATCGCCGCCCGCCGCGCCGGGTCCGGCGGGACCAACGCGCGCCGGCACACGTCGTAAGCGATCAGCGCGGCGCGGTGCCGATCGATGCGTTCATGTTCCGGCATGGCAATCTCCTGGTGTTGCGATCCTGACGCTTCGATACCGTCTCTACCACCCTCGGAGGGCCACCGCGATGTGTCGGTCCGCAAGCAGATTCACCACAAAGGCACGAAGTTCATTAAACCTTTGTGCCTTCGTGCCTTTGTGGTGAATCTGCTTGCGAACTGACAGCGGCCAGGATCGAAGCATGAGGATCATCACACTCGTAAGCAATGATACCCCTACATCCCGCCCGGATAGTTCGGCCCACCGCCGCCCTCCGGCGTCACCCAGTCGATATTCTGCGTCGGGTCCTTGATATCGCACGTCTTGCAGTGCACGCAGTTCTGCGCGTTGATCTGCAGCCGCGGATTGCCTTCCTCCGCCCCGACGATCTCGTAAACCTGCGCCGGGCAATACCTGGTTTCCGGGCTGCGGTACTTCTCCCAGTTCACCGCCACCGCCACCGACGGATCGAGCAAATGCAGATGCGGCGGCTGGTTTTCCTCGTGGTTGGTATTGCTGAGGAACACCGACGACAGCCGGTCGAACGTCAGCACGCCGTCAGGTCTCGGATATTCGATGCGCGGCGCCGACGCGGCATCCATCAGCGTCTCATTGTCGCGATGCACGTGGTGCATCGTCCACGGCGCCTTGCCGCGCAGCACGTAGGTATCGAGCCCGGAATAGGCCAGCCCGCCCCACATCCCCCACTTGGAAAACGCCGGGCGGATGTTGCGCACGCTGGACAGTTCGTCCCAGACCCAGCTCGCACGCAGCCGCTCCGGATAGGCGCTCAGGTCGGCGCCATGGCCGGCGGCCAGCGCCTCGGCCACCACCTCGGCGGCGATCATGCCGGACTTCATCGAGGTGTGGGTGCCCTTGATCTTCGGCACATTGATGAAGCCCGCCGCATCGCCGATCAGCGCGCCGCCGGGGAACACCAGGCCGGGGATGGATTGCAGCCCGCCCTCGTTCAGCGCCCGGGCGCCGTAGCTGATGCGGCGGCCGCCGGTGAAATGCCGGCGCACGGCGGGATGCGTCTTGAACCGCTGCATTTCGTCGAACGGCGACAGCCAGGGATTGCGGTAGTCCAGCCCGACGACGAAGCCATACGCCACCAGGTTGCTACCGAAATGATACACGAACGAGCCGCCATAGGTGCGCGAGTCAAGCGGCCAACCGATCGTATGCTCCACCAGGCCGGCGTGGTGGTTCTCCGCCGGGACCTCCCACAGCTCCTTGATGCCGAGCGCAAAGGTCTGCGGATCGTGGCCCTCGCGCAGGCCGAACCGCTGGGTCAGCCGCTTGGACAGCGAGCCGCGGCAGCCTTCGGCGAACAACGTGTAGCGGGCGCGCAGTTCCATGCCGCGCTGGAAGCTGGCGGTGGGCTGGCCGTCTTTGCCGATGCCCATGTCGCCGGTCGCGACGCCGGCGATGCGGCCGTCCTCCTCCAGGTATTCGGCGGCGGCGAAGCCCGGATACAGCTCCACCCCCAGCGCC
>DATHNE010000013.1:0-5141 GCA_035486355.1 Acetobacteraceae bacterium | reverse complement strand
ATCAGGCGGGCCGAGCCGATGGTGTGATCGCCGTCGGTGAACGCGACGGCGCCCGCCTCGTCCAGCAGACCAAGCTCCGCCAGCTCCTCGCCCCGGCAGCCACGCGTAACCGCGCCATAGGGCAGAATGGTGAGCGACCCGGTCTCCTCGCCACGTGCGCGCAGCAGCCGTACCATGGCCGGATCATCAATCGCTGGCTGGCTGGTCGGCATCGCGGCGACGGTGGTGATGCCGCCAGACGCCGCCGCCGCGGCGGCCGAGGCAATTGTCTCGCGGAACTCAAACCCCGGTTCGCCCAGTTCGACCCGCATGTCGACCAGGCCCGGGCACAACACCGCCCCGTCACCGGCGACCACGGCCACGCCATCGGGCCGCCCCAAGGCCGGACCGAAATCCGCGATCAGCCCGTCGCGCACCAACAGCTCGCCCAGGCCGTCCAAGCCGCTTGCCGGGTCCAGCAGCCGCACGCCGGTGAACAGCGTGTCAGATCGCATTGCGCCGATGTCCGCGGGACAGCGTGTCGAGCACCGCCATTCGGACGGCAACGCCCATCTCCACCTGTTCCTTGATCACGCTGCGCACTGGATCATCGGCCACTGCGCTGTCGATCTCCACGCCGCGATTCATCGGGCCGGGATGCATGACCAGGGCGTCGGGCTTCGCTGCCGCCAGTTTTTCAGCATCCAACCCATAGAACCTGAAGTATTCTCGTGCGCTGGGCACCAACCCGCGTTGCATCCGCTCGCGTTGTGTCCGCAGCATCATCACGATATCGGCGCCGGCCAGCCCGACCTGCATGTCGTGGAACACCTCGACGCCCAGCCGCGTCACCTCGCTCGGCATCAGCGTCGGCGGGCCGACGACCCGGACGCGGCTGCCCATCGCACTGAGCAGATGAATGTTCGAGCGCGCCACCCGCGAATGCAGGATATCGCCACAGATCGCCACGACCAGCCCCTCGAGTTGTCCCTTCCGGCGGCGGATCGTGAGGGCGTCGAGCAGCGCCTGGGTCGGATGCTCATGTGTGCCGTCGCCCGCATTGATCACCGCCGCATCGACCTTCTGCGCCAGCAGGTTCGGCGCCCCGGACTGGTCGTGCCGCACCACCAGCAGGTCGCATTGCATCGCGTTCAGGGTCGCGGCGGTGTCCAGCAGGGTCTCGCCCTTGTTCACTGATGAGGTCGACACCGACATATTGATGACATCGGCCCCGAGTCGCTTGCCGGCGATCTCGAAGCTCGTGCGGGTGCGGGTGCTGTCCTCGAAGAACAGATTGATCAGGGTGCGGCCACGCAGCAGGTCCCGCTGCGTTTTTCCGGACCGGTTCAGCAGCACGTAACTTTCGGCCAGGTCGAGCAAATGCCCGATCTCGGGCGGTGTCAGCCCCTCGATCGCTAGGAGATGTTTCTGCCGGTAGGCCACGCCGGCTGGTTGCCGGAACTGAGGCGGGACGTCAACGGCATTGCCGACGAACGACGATCGCGGCGCTGGCGCGGCCTGCCGCAGGCAGCCCTACCAACGTGCAGTGGCGATTAGATGTTCGCCGGCTGCGCGGGCGCGTCGAAGATGTTGCAGGCCAGCGTGATTAGCCGGCGCGGTCGGCTTCCTGGGCGAGGGTGAATGAGGTGATCCGACAGCACCAGCGGGCTGGTGTGGGTCGGGCGGGTGGCGGCGGTCTGGGACTGACTGAGCCTTGGAGGTTTTCCCCTGTCGTGGCGGTTTTCGGCGACCGCGGAAGACTGCGCAGCCAATCCTTGCGTCCATATTAACGTGGCGTGGAATAGTGCTTAAGGGCGAGGACCCGTAGCGCCGAGGCCAGCGTCTGGCCGGGCACCCGTCCGGCATCCACCGCGGTGACCAGGGTCGACAGCGCGTGCCCGCGTTCGCCGGCAATGGCCATCAGGGCCGCCCAGAACTCAGCTTCGAGCGCGACCGATGTGCGGTGGCCGGCCAGTGAGAAGCTCCGTTTGGTCAGACCACTCACTCACCGCTCCTTTCCAGCCGCTGCACCGCCCAGGCAGCGGCTTCCGCGACCACCGGGTTGGGATCCTCCCGCCGCGCGACGGCGGCGGGCAGCAGGGCAAGGTCGCCCGCGTTGCCGATGGCGATCAGCACGTTCCGCACGAAGCGGTCACGCCCGATGCGCTTGATCGGCGACCCACTGAACATGGTGCGAAAGGCCGCCTCGTCCAGAGCGGCCAGCTCGGCAAGGCGTGGGCGGGCGAGATCCGCACGCGCGCGAAGACCCGGATGTGTCGCGGAGCGCGCGAAGCGATTCCACGGACAGACGGCGAGGCAATCATCGCAACCGTAAATCCGATTGCCCATCAACGGACGCAATTCGATCGGAATCGGACCAGCATGCTCGATCGTGAGATAGGAAATGCAGCGCGTGGCATCCAATCGGTATGGCGCGGGAAACGCCTGCGTCGGACACACCTCAAGACAACGTGCGCAGGTACCACAACGATCTTTATGAGATGGGTCGGCGGCGAGATCGAGCGTCGTGTAGATCTCACCCAGGAACAACCACGAGCCGTGACGACGCGAGACCAGGTTGGTGTGCTTGCCTTGCCAGCCCAACCCGGCCTGCGCGGCCAACGGTTTCTCCATTACCGGCGCGGTGTCGACAAATACTTTCACCTCCGGTCCGAAACGCGCGACGACGAATTGTGCCAGTGTTTTGAGCAGGCCTTTCAAAATAGTGTGATAATCCCGGCCCCGAGCATAGACCGATATCGTTCCGATCTCGGATTGCGTGAGTGTGGCAAGCGGATCGCTGTCCGGTGCATAGGACAGGCCGAGAGCGATCACGCTGCGCGCCTCCGGCCACAGCGATCGGGGATGGCTGCGCTGCTCGCTGCGCTGCGCCATCCAGTTCATCTCGCCGTGCTGGCCGGCCGCCAGGAAATCCGTGAGGCGCTGGCGGGCCTCCGCACCAAGTTCCGCGCGACAGAATCCGATCGCGTCGAACCCGAGCGCGAAAGCACGCTCACGAATGAGAGATTTTGGGTCGCTAGCCGCGGCCACGGTAGGGGGCCACATCCTGTGGCGGAATCCAGACGCCGTCGGGTGGCGCGCCGGTCTGATAGAACACGTCGATCGGCATGCCGCCACGTGGATACCAGTAGCCACCGATGCGCAGCCAGACCGGATCGAGTGTGACAATCAACCGCTGCGCGATCTGCAGGGTGCAGGTTTCGTGGAACGCGCCGTGATTGCGATACGACCCCAGATACAACTTCAATGACTTGCTTTCGACGATCCAGTCACGCGGGATATAGTCGATCACCAGATGCGCGAAGTCTGGCTGGCCGGTGATCGGACACAGTGACGTGAATTCCGGGCAGGTGAAGCGCACAAGGTAGTGCGTGCCTACGCTGGCATTGAGGACACGCTCCAGTACAGCGGCATCGGGGTTCTCGGGCGGCGCCGTGTGGGCGCCGAGTTGGGTCAGGCCGGTGGGTGGGTTGTCGGTCATGCCTCCTCCTCCGGCGTTTGCCATCCGTCGCGGGTTGCCGCGGCGAATGCGCCCAGATGCCCGCCGAGGATGGCGGTGCGCATCTCCCGCATCAGCCGCTGATAATACGCCAGATTGTGCCAGGTCAGCAGCATCGGGCCGAGCATCTCGTCGCATCGGAACAGATGATGCAGATAGGCTCGAGAGTGATGCGTGCAGGCGGGGCAATCGCATGTGGCATCGAGCGGGCGCGCGTCATCGGCAAAGCGGGCATTGCGCATATTGCGGATGCCATGGGCGGTGAAGGCGCGCGCGGTGCGCCCGCCGCGGGTAGGAATGACACAATCGAACATATCGATCCCACGCTGTACGGCACCGATCAGGTCGTCCGGCGTGCCGACGCCCATCAAATAGCGCGGCCGGTTCTGGGGCAGGGCGGGCACCGTGACATCCAGTACGCTGAACATCATGCCCTGACCTTCGCCGACTGCGAGGCCGCCGACCGCGTAGCCGTCAAAGCCGATATCGGTGAGTGCTTGCACCGACTGTTGCCGCAGCTCCGCATACACGCTGCCTTGCACGATGCCGAACAAGCCATAGCCCGGGCGCGCAACAAACGTCTGCTTCGACACGCCTGCCCAGCGCATCGACAATGCCATCGATTCACGTGCCTGGTCGTGCGTCGCGGGGAAGGGTGTGCATTCGTCGAGCGCCATGGTGATGGTGGCGTCCAGGTCGTGTTGGATCTGCATGGCGCGCGCGGGGGTCAGATAATGCGAGCTGCCATCGATGTGCGATTGGAACGTGATGCCATCGGCATCCAGCTTGCGCAATTTCGCCAAGGACATGACCTGGAAACCGCCCGAGTCCGTGAGGATCGGACCTGGCCAGTCCATGAAACGGTGCAATCCACCGAGCGCGGCGATGCGTTCGGCGCCTGGGCGAAGCATCAGATGGTAGGTGTTGCCCAGCACGATGGAGGCGCCAGTTGCGCGCACGGCATTGGCGGTCATCGCCTTGACCGTGCCCGCCGTGCCGACGGGCATGAAGACCGGGGTTGCGATCTCCCCATGCGCCGTGCCGATCACGCCGGCGCGCGCCGGACCCTCTTCCGCGATTGTGCGGTATGTGAATGCTGTCATGGCGGGGTGCGCTCCAACAGGCAGGCATCGCCGTAGGAGTAGAAGCGATAGGCTGCCTCGATGGCGTGGGTGTAGGCCACACGCATCCGCGCGGTGCCCGCAAAGGCACACACGAGCATGAACAATGTCGAGCGCGGCAGATGGAAATTGGTCAGCAATAGGTCGACCGCGCCGAAACGATAACCTGGCAGAATGAAAAGATCAGTCTCGCCAGCGAACGGCCGCACCGTGCCGGCTTCATCGACGCTGCTTTCCAACAATCGCAGGCTTGTGGTGCCAACCGCTACCAACCGACCGGTCCGCGCATTGATCGCCTGCGCGGCGGCCGCAGTGATCTCGCCGCGTTCGGCGTGCATGTGATGCTGTGCGAGGTCGTTCGTGCGCACCGGCAGGAAGGTGCCGGCGCCAACATGCAGTGTGATTGTCACCAGCGTGACCTCCCGTGCTGCCAGCGCGGTGCGTAATTCGGGGGTGAAATGCAGGCCGGCGGTCGGGGCTGCCACCGCGCCCTCATGCGTCGCGAACATGGTTTGGTAATC
>DATHNE010000012.1:0-22057 GCA_035486355.1 Acetobacteraceae bacterium | reverse complement strand
CATGGTGAAGGCCAAGCAGGGCGTGTACATGCAGCACCGCAACCTGCTCGACCTGTCGCATGATGTGACGCTGTATCGCGACGACGGCACCACGCTGCTGACCGAGAGCGCGTCGATGGACTTGAATCGCGGCGCCGGCAGCGGATCGGAACACGTGCACGCGGAGGGCCCGTTCGGCACGCTGGAGGCAGAAGGCTTCACCCTGACCGACAAGGGGGCGCTGATCAGTTTCACCGGGCCGGCCACGCTGGTGCTGAACCAGACATCGCCGGGCAAGGCGCCATGATCCGGCACGGTTGTTTCGCAGCCGTTCTGCTGCTGGTGCTGGCACATGCCGCGGCGGCACAGCCACTGGACCTGTCGCATGGCGGTCCGATCACCATCACCGCGACCGATGGGATCGAGTGGCGACAGATGCAGCAGGAAGTGATCGCGCGGGGCAATGCCACGGCGGTGCGCGGCAATGTCACCGTGACGGCGGACCGCCTGATTGCGTTCTATCGCAAGAAGGCGCCAGCGCCCGGCGCACCGGTGCCGGCCGCCGTGCACCCGGCGGCAACGGGAACGACCGGCGACCAGCCGGATGCCACCGATACCGGCGACACCGAGATCTTCCGGCTGCGCGCCGAAGGGAATGTGCACATCCATACGACCACCGATCAGGCGCAGGGCGATGTCGCGGTGTACGACATCGACCAGGCGGTGCTGGTGATGACCGGTCATAACCTGAAACTCACGACGCCGAACGAAGTGCTGACGGCCCGCGACACGATGGAGTACTGGACGCAGAAGCACATGGCGGTGGCGCGCGGCAACGCCGTAGCGGTCACCAAGGACGCACGGCGCCTCGCGGCCGATGTGCTGGTGGCCTACACCACCGACACCAACACCTCGACGGCAGGCACCTCGACAGCGCGCACATCAACACCAGGCAAACCTGCCGCACCCGCGAAGCCTGCCGCGCCCGCCACCGGGACCGCGGCAGCGGCCAGCAATTCGGGCGACGACCTGGCGCAGTCCGGCAAGCTGGAGAAAGTCGATGCGTTCGGTCACGTATCAGTTCGCACGCCAACCGATACCGCGACCGGTGACCGCGCTGTCTATGTGCCGGACACCGGCATCGCACGCCTGGCCGGCAATGTGCACATCACGCGTGGGCAGAACCAGCTCGACGGTCAGGAAGCCGAAGTCAACATGAAAACCGGCATCGCACGCCTGCTGCGCGGCAACGATGCACGGGTGACCGGGCTGGTGGTGCCAAACGATGCCTCCAACCAGAACCTGCCCGGTGGTGCGCCACCGCCGGCCGGCACGACGTCCCCTGGCGCGACGCCTCCTCGCACAACGTCTCCTGACACAACCACCAAGCCACCAAAAGCAAAGAGCACGCAACCATGAACGACAGTACCGACCTGCGCGTGGTGCCGGGCGCCCAGGGGCTCGTGGCAACGGGCGTCGGCAAGACCTACAAGCGACGCCCCGTGGTGCGGAATGTGTCGGTCCATCTGCATCGCGGCGAGGCGGTCGGCATGTTGGGGCCGAACGGCGCCGGCAAGACCACGACCTTCTATATGATCATCGGCCTGGTCCATCCCGATACCGGATCGATCAGCCTGGATGGCACCGACATCACCGACCTGCCGATGTATCGCCGCGCCCGCCTGGGCATCGGCTACCTGCCGCAGGAAGCCAGTGTATTCCGCGGCCTGACCGTCGAACAGAACATCATGGCGGCACTGGAAGTGGCCGATCCCAATCCCGATCGCCGGCGACAGATGCTGGACGAGCTGCTGGCGGAGTTCGGCATCAGCCATCTGCGGCGGACTGGCGCGCTGGCACTGTCGGGCGGCGAGCGGCGGCGTGTCGAGATCGCACGCGCGCTGGCGACGCAGCCTGCGTACATCCTGCTGGACGAACCGCTGGCCGGCATCGATCCGATCGCCGTAGGTGAAATCCGCGAGCTAGTTTCGCATTTGAAACATCGTGGCATCGGCGTGCTGATCACCGATCACAATGTGCGCGAGACGCTGGAAATCATCGATCGCGCCTACATCATGCATGACGGCCAGGTGCTGATGGAGGGTGCCCCCGCCGAGGTCGTTGCACACCAGGATGTGCGGCGCGTCTACCTTGGCGAGAGGTTCAGCCTCTAGCATGGCGCCATGAACACCCGACCCGGCCAGCCGCGAGAGACCGCATGGCGATAGGTCCGCGCCTCGACCTGCGCCAGTCGCAGACGCTGGTGATGACGCCGCAACTGCGTCAGGCGATCAAGCTGCTGCAGTTCTCTAACATCGAGGTCGGTGCCTTTGTCGAGGAGGAGCTGGAACGCAACCCGTTGCTGGAGCGGGACGAACGCGACGAGACGGTGGCGCCGGAGCGGGCGGCGCCGGATCAGGTGGAGCTGGCCAACGGACACGTGGTGGATGCGGCCGAGATGGCCAACTCCACCATCCTGGTGAATGAGGCATCGGCCCCGCTCGATACCGAGCATGCGGAGACCTACGATGCCGGTGGGCCGTCGGACGGCGCGCCGACCAGCTTCGCGCAGGATCGCCGCGGCGGATCGGCGGATTTCCGCAGCGACGAACGCGACATCGGCGACCTGGCGGAAACGCGGCCGACGTTGCGCGATCATCTCGGCGCGCAGTTGCGGCTGAGCTTCGCCGCTGCCGTCGATCGGATGATCGGGGCGCATCTGATTGCCCTGCTGTGTCCGGCGGGACGGCTAACCGCGCGCCCATGCGATATCGCCGATGCAATGGCGATCCCGCTGGAACGCGTCGAGGCGGTGCGTGCTGCGATGTTGCGGTTCGATCCGGTCGGACTGTTCGCAGTCGATCTGCGCGAATGCCTCGCGGCGCAGCTCGCCGAGCGCAATCGGCTGGATCCGGCGATGCAGGTGCTGCTCGACAACCTGGATCTGCTCGCGAAGCGCGATACGCGCAAGCTGATGGCGGTGTGCGGCGTCGATGCCGAAGACCTGACCGACATGATCGCTGAGATCCGTGCGCTGGATCCGAAGCCGGCGGCAAATTTTGATGCCTCGCCGCCACAGACCGTGGTGCCCGATCTGCTGATGCGCGCGCTGCCGGACGGCAGCTGGTTCATCGAACTCAATCCGGAAACGTTGCCGCGGGTGCTGGTGAACGAACGGTTCTACGCCAAGGTGGCCCCGCGCGCCGCCAAGGAGGACAAGACGTTCCTGGCCGAGCGTCTGGCCAGCGCCAACTGGCTGGTGAAATCGTTGCTACAGCGAAGCCAGACGATCCTGAAGGTCGCGGTGGAGATCGTGCGCCAGCAGGACGCATTCTTCCATCATGGCGTGGCGTATCTACGTCCGCTGATACTGCGCGATATCGCCGCGCTGGTGGAGATGCATGAGAGCACGGTCAGCCGCGTGACGGCGAACAAATATATCGCCACGCC
Organism: Acetobacteraceae bacterium; assembly: GCA_035486355.1. GTDB lineage: Bacteria > Pseudomonadota > Alphaproteobacteria > Acetobacterales > Acetobacteraceae > Palsa-883. The sequence continues at coordinate 18,628 of DATHNE010000012.1, read as the reverse complement.
GCGCGGCACATTCGAGCTCAAGTATTTCTTTACCACTGCCATTGCATCAACCGGTGGCGGTGACGCGCATTCGGCGGAGGCGGTGCGCCATCGCATCCGCGCGATGATCTTCGGCGAGACGGCAGATGCCATCCTGTCGGATGATGCGGTTGTGGTGGCGCTGCGTGAAGAAGGCGTGGACATCGCGCGGCGGACCGTGGCCAAATACCGGGAAGCGCTGCGTATCCCGAACTCCGCGCAGCGCAAGCGTGAGAAGGCCGTGCCGGCCTGACACGGCCCTCCGCTGACGTGGAGGTGAACGATGCAGATTACCGTATCCGGAAAGCAGGTGATGCTGTCCGAGGCGTTGCACACACGGGTGGCCGAGCAGCTCGATCGTGTCGCCGGAAAGTATTTCGATCATGCGCTGGAGGCGCAGGTCACGTTCAGCCGGGCGCGGAGTTTCTTTGTGTGTGACATCAACCTGCATGCCGGGCGTGGGCTGAACTGGCGCGGCGAAGCGACGGCGGCGGATGCGAACGGCGCGTTCAACAGCGCGGCGGCGCATGTGGCGAAGCAGTTGCGGCGCTTCCGGCGGGAGAAGAGCGCGCACGCGCGCGATCAGGCGAACAAGGAACGGGGGTGAGGGTGGCGCCTGCACTACGAGCCCCCCACCCGGCCTAGGCCGGGCAGGCGCTCGCCCGCGGAGCGGGAGAGGTGTATGGGGGTCGGGGCCTCAGTGCACCAGGGCGGGAAGCATCTCGTGCTGAACGATGACGGCGATCGCGACGTCGCGATCCTCGGTCAGCGCCATCGGCGCGCCGTTGGCGGCATGGATGGCGAAGCCCAGCTTGCCATCCACTTCGACCGGCTTCACGTACGCAATGCGCGACACGCCCAGCTCGGCCAGTTGCTCAGCCGAAATGTGCCGGATATCGAACCCGCCGGCGACCTGCGGTGCCGCGACGCCTTCGGGATTGTTTGTGTTCACGTTCATTGTCGTTGTCCTTCCATTCATGGCCCGCCGAAGCGGCACCCTATCGCCTAGACACTACTGTCTACCGCCCGCACCCGCGGCACGTTCGTCGATCCCACCGCCTGGCCCAGCGCCTGGCTTTGCGTCGGCGCCGGCTTGCTGATCTCGATGGTGCGCACCCGCGTTTCCGGCTGGGGCCGCGCCAGGTCGATGTGCAGCAGACCGCTGTCGAGCCAGGCGCCCTTCACGTCGATCCCCTCAGCCAGGACGAAGGCACGCTGGAACTGCCGCGCGGCGATGCCGCGGTGCAGGAACACGCGTCCCTGGCTGTCATCCGTCTGACGGCCGCGGATCACCAGTTGGTTGTCCTCCTGGGTGATCTGTAGGTCTTCCATCGTAAAGCCGGCCACGGCCAGCGTGATGCGCAGGCCGGCGGGACCGATCTGCTCGATGTTGTAAGGCGGATAGCCGTCATTCGAGGTCTTCGAGGCCCGCTCGAGCATCTGCTCGAGATGGTCGAAGCCCAGAAACAGCGGTGAGGTGAACACCCGTGTCGTCACGGCTCCCTCCATTGAGCGAAGCGTAGGCCTGAGACCCGATTCGGCATCCCAGGTGCCACGTTATTTTGGAGAGGAGGGGGCGAGTTGCAAGGGGGGTGACCCCGGCAGCGCGGCGGTGAGCCAGCCGTTCAGGCACCGGGGACATTGATCCCGGCGAACCAGCCCGCTACATGCGCGACATGCTCGAAACGGTCACCGAGACCCTGCCGATCCTGCTTGTCCCCGACCCGATGCTGCGCGCCAAGTGCCGCACGGTCGGTCCGCAGGACACCAATGCCGTGCGCGCCCTGCTGCCGCGCATGTTTGCCACGATGTACGAAGCCCCGGGTATCGGCCTGGCGGCGCCGCAGGTCGGCGAGAAGCTGCGCTTCATCGTGGTAGATGTGCAGCCAAACGAGACGAAGCAGCCAATCGCGCTGATCAACCCAGAGATCGTTGCCCGCAGCACGGAGCTGGCGACGCGCGAGGAAGGCTGCCTGTCGCTGCCGGGTCAGTACGCCGAGATCATCCGGCCGGCGCGGGTGAAGGTGCGCTATCTGGACGAGACCGGGGCGCGCAAGGAGATCGAGGCGGACGGTCTGCTGTCGGCCTGTCTGCAGCACGAGATCGACCATCTGGATGGCGTGCTGTTCGTCGACCACCTGTCGGCCCTGAAGCGCAACATGATCCTGCGCCGGCTGGCAAAAGAGCTGCGGCAGAAGCGCGACGAAGAGCGGTAGGGCGATGCGCCTCGCCTTCATGGGCAGTCCGGCGTTCTCGGTTCCCGCGCTGACCGCGCTGCACGAGGCCGGGCATGCGATCGGCGCTGTCTACAGCCAGCCGCCGCGTCCGGTCGGGCGCGGGCATGCGGTGCGGCCCTGCCCGGTTCATGCCGCAGCCGAACGGCTGGGGTTGGCGGTACGCACGCCGGCGCGACTGCGTGGGGATGACGCGGCGCAGGCGGCGTTCGCCGCGCTCGAACTGGATGCGGCGGTGGTGGTGGCGTACGGGCTGATATTGCCGCCGGCGATGCTGGCAGCGCCGCGATTTGGCTGCCTGAATATCCATGCCTCGCTGCTGCCGCGCTGGCGTGGGGCGGCACCGATCCAGGCGGCGGTGCGAGCGGGCGACGACGAGACTGGCGTGACCATCATGCGGATGGATGCCGGGCTGGACACCGGACCGATGCTGTTGACCGAGAGGGTGCCGATCACCACCACCACGACCGCGGCGACGCTGCATCACACGCTGGCAGCGATCGGGGCGCGGCTCATCCTTCAGGCATTGGCGGCGGATCCACCTGAAACACCGCAGCCCGAGACGGGCGCGAGCTATGCTCCGAAGCTAACCCGGGCGGATGCGCGCATCGACTGGACCGATGATGCGGTCGCAATCGAACGCCAGGTGCGGGCGTTCGATCCATGGCCGGGGACGTTCACGTTGCTGGATGGCGCGATGCTGAAAGTGCTCGCTTGCGTGCCGGCGGAGGATAGTGGCGCGCCGGGGTTTGTGCTGGATGACCGGCTGACCGTGGCGTGTGGACGCGGGGCGGTGCGGCTGGCGCGGGTGCAGCTCGCCGGGCGGGCCCCGACGCAGGCCGAGGCGTTTCTGCGCGGGCACAAGGTGCCAGCCGGGACGCGGCTGGGATGATGCATGCGCAACGCCTCTCCCGCCTTGCGGGAGAGGTCGCGAAGCGCGGCGACGCGGATGAGCGTCGCGCGCGCGGCACGACCCTCACCCGGTTCGCGGCGCGCGCCGACCGCCGCCGCGCAGTGCGGGAGGTGTGCTGTCGGGCATGACCCTCTGGGCGCTTCGGCTGGAATATGACGGCGCGCCGTTTGTCGGGTGGCAGCGGCAGGCGGCCGGGCTGTCCGTGCAGGAGGTGCTAGAAGCGGCTGCGGCGCGACTGAACCATGGTGTGCCGGTTGCCAGCATTGTCGCCGGCCGCACCGATGCTGGCGTGCATGCCGAGGCTCAGGTGGCGCAGCTTGCATTGGCTGGCGATTTCGATGCCATCCGCCTACGCGAGGCGTTAAACTTTCACATGAAACCACACCCGGTCGTGGTGCTGCAGGCAGTGCCCACGCCAGCGGGGTGGAACGCCCGCTTCTCGGCAACCCGCCGCAGCTACCGCTACCGCATCCTCAACCGCCGCGCGCGGCCGGCGCTGCTGGTGGGCCGCGTGTGGCATGTGCCGCAGACGCTCGATGCGGCGGCGATGCACCGCGCGGCACAACCGCTGCTGGGAAAGCACGACTTCACCTCCTTCCGCGCCGCGGCCTGTCAGGCGAAGTCACCGCTGCGCACACTGGACCGGCTGGATGTGACGCAGGACGACGACATCATCACCATCGTCGCGGAGGCGCGCAGCTTCCTGCATCACCAGGTGCGCAATCTGGTCGGCACGCTGAAATTGGTCGGCGACGGTTCGTGGCCGGAACAACGCGTTGCCGCCGCGCTGGCCGCGCGCGATCGTGCCGCGGCCGGGCCGACCGCACCGGCCGAGGGGCTGGCCTTGGTCGGCGTCGGTTACCCAACCGATCCGTTCGCGGCGGACCCGATCAGGTCAGCGTCGCCACTACAACCGTGATCAGGCCCAGCACTAGGTTGAACAGGATCAGCTTGCGGATCGTCTCCACGGCCCCCGTCTCCCCACGGCGAAACCGCGCGTAGGGTCCGAACACAATCAACACGAACATCCCGGCCATGATCAGCCCGAGCAGATGCATCAGGTGGATGTTCCAGGTTGCGGACCGAAAACCGCCATAGACGCCAAACAGCTCCGCGTAGCCGGACAGCAACAGCAGCGGCATCGCGTGCCACACCAGCTTGAAGAAACGCTGGAACACTTGGGCGTGCAGCGCCAGCCGCTGGGCCGGCTCCAGGACGGCGAGGCTGGGTCGCAGCACAAGCAGGGCGAAGGCCATGCCGCCCACCCATATCACCGCGCACAGGATGTGCACGGCCAGCACCAGACTCCACAGCTCCATCAGCCCCGCTCCCGCTTCTTGTGCGGCACCACGACCACGATGGCGCCGCACCGTCAACGCCCCCCGGGGCGATGGTCGGCGCAGGCGTTCGGCGCGGCGCAGGTGCTGTTGCGGGACCCAATGCCGGATCCGGCACGGTGCGGCGGCGCCGCTACCGGCTTCCACATCAGTAGTGATGTCTCCGGCTGATGGCCGGCGGCGGCCATCAGCCGGAGACATCGGGTGCGGAGCCATGCACCACCGACCGGACGGCGGTGCTGCCAAAGCACTCGGCCAGCGCGTCCAGCTCATTGACCGGGGCCGCGAGCACGAGCTCGGGCTCCAGCGGGTCGAGGGCGACGAAATGCGCGGCCACCAACACCTTGCCGCGCGTCAGGCGCTGCTCCTGGCGGTAGCAGAACAGGCCGCAGGGAATGGCCGCGGCGGATGGCTGGCGACGGATGCCGCCCAGTCCCGGCCGGCGGGCATGTATCAGCGCACGGGCAAAGCGAGGCCAACCTGCCAGGTCGCGTGTTGCCACCACCTGGCGGATCAACGGGTAAACCGACCGACCCTGGTCGGGTGCCAACGTGTGGACGTTGATATCCGCATCGCTTTCTGGGACAAATTGAAGGCCGCCACCCTGTGCCTCCGGTGCGTGCGATCGCATTGATCCAGATCAAATCGCTCCTGCCAAACGCAATCGTGTGATGGTGGGAAAGACCGATGACAGGGTCATCGGAGCACGCATTGCCGTGACCGGAAGATCGGGCGTGGGAAGCGACAAGCCGTTGCAAGGACCAACACTGTTTTCATCGGCACAGCTGGGCGCACGGGCGGATACGCGCACCAGCGCGGGTGGGCTGCGGCCGATCATTCTGGATCGACGCCATATGCCAGATCCGCGTGCCCGCTGCGGCGCGCGCTCGTTCAGCGTGTGCAGTGCGATCGAGGATCAGGATTTGTGCCATTTTGCCTCGCTGGCCATGGTGACCGCGATAGACGCTGGGCGCTGTTGCATCGAGGCAGGCAAAGTCGGCGGAACGTTTTCTTCAACGTCACTGCGGGTGCGGCGAAGCTGTACAAGCCGCTGGCGGATGGACGGCGGCCGCTCACCGGGTTTGCGGGCCGGGGCGTTTTCTTGGCCTCGCGGTGTCGTCCACCTATGGGTTCAGCACCGAGGCGATCGAGCCGGTGCGGTTCTGCCGGTTCTCGCTGTCGATGTTGCGCAGTTTGCTGGCCGACTTTCCGGACTCGGAATGACGACGACCGCAGGTCGCGGCGACGGAGCTGGTGGCGGCGCAGGAGCAGAGCTGTTGCTGGGCGGAACACGACGAAAGAGCGGCTGGCAGGTATTTTGCTGATGCAGATGGCGCCAGGCGCCGAGCCGATGACGCAGATCACACCGCCGATGCCGCACGGCGATATCACCAACTATCCGGGCCTGACGATCGAGACGGCCAGCCGCTCGCTGAGCCGGCTCCGCGCGCATCGGTTGATCGATATTCCGACGACGAATAACGTGGTGATTCGCAGTCGTGCGGCGCTGGACCAACGCGCCGGCGGGTTGAACTGAGCCGTGGCGCCGGATCTGAATACACCTCTCCCGCGAAGCGGGAGAGGTGTACGTAAACTTACCTCTCCGGCAGCGGAATGAATTCCGTCTCGCCCGGCACCGGTTTGAACCGCCCCGCGGCCCAGTCGGCTTTTGCCGCCTCGATGCGCTCACGGCGCGAAGAGACGAAGTTCCACCAGATGTGTCGTGGTCCCTCCAGCGCGGTGCCGCCCAGGACCATCAGCCGCGCAGGCTGCGTCGCGGTGATCGTGATGCGATCACCGGGGCGGAACACCAGCAGCCGCGGGCCGTCGAAGGTTTCTCCCGCAATGCGGATCTCGCCGTCGACCAGATAGATGGCCCGTTCCTCCTGATCCGGATCCAGCGGCGCGCTGGCGCCGGCCTGCAACCGCAGCTCAGCATACAGCCAATCCGAGAGTGTGTTCACCGGCGAGGTCTTGCCGAGCGCCAACCCGGCGATGACGCGCGCCCAGATGCCTTCGCCCTCGATCACCGGCAGCGTGTCGGCGCTGAAATGCTGGAAGGTCGGCGGGGTTTCCTCTAGCGCTGCCGGCAGCGCGACCCAGCTCTGGATGCCAAACGTGCCGATGCCGGCGACGCGCGCGTCCGCTGGCGTACGCTCGGAATGGGCGATGCCACTGCCGGCGGTCATCAGGTTCATCGCGCCCGGCGTGATGTCCAGCGCGTTGCCCTCACTGTCGCGGTGGGTGATGCGGCCGTCGAACAGGTAAGTGACCGTTTCGAGGCCGATATGGGGGTGCGGGCGGACATCCATCCCCTGCCCGGCCAGGAACTGTACTGGCCCCATCTGGTCGAAGAAAATGAAGGGGCCGACCATTTGGCGCTTGGCCAGCGGCAGCGCGCGGCGGACCTGGAAGCCGCCGAGGTCGCGCACGCGTGGTACGACGACCAGTTCCAACGCGTCACAGGATTTCGGGTCGCCCAAGATCGGATCGTTCGTGGGAAGCCAGCTCATCGATTTGCTCCTTCTGGCCCACCGCCAGCGTTCAACATCAGGCACCAATGCGCGCGAGGCTGATGAAACGCGCGCGGCTGGCAGTTGGTGTGTCACCAAACCAACGCAAGCAGGCGCGAAAAAATGTGCTCTGATCCGAATAACCCAGAAGATACACAATGTCGCTCAGCGAGGTCTTCGGCTCAGCGAGGTGGAACTCGGCCAGCTCGCGCCGCGTGTCGTCTACCAACTGCGTGAACGATGTGCGTTCGTCACCCAGGCGGCGCTGCAGCGTGTGATCACTCATGCCAAGCGCGGCGGCAATGCGCTCGCGCAGCGGCGTACCATCCTGCAACTGATCGACGATGGCCTGCTTCACCCGCCTTGCGGTCGGCGGCGTCTCCAACTTGTGCAGCGTCAGGCCGGCGATGCGGTCGTGCACCTCGGCCAGTTCGGGAACCGCCGTGCGCAGCCGGGATGCCACGTCCGCCTCGGACAACAGCAACGCGTTGAAGGACGCATTCCAGCGGAACGGGCAGCCGAACGCATCATCGTAAGGGGCCTGGACCGATGGCGCCAGGAAGCTGAACGCGGCGGCCACCGGCTTCAGCGCGCGCCCAAGCAGCCACCGGCAATAGGTGAGCAGCGTCAGCAGACCATACTCATAGCGCTGGCGTGGCGTGACGCTGTCGCCCGCGGCCAGATCCAGCCGTACCCATTGCCCACCCTCATCCGGAATCAAGACAATCATCGCCGCGTCGCTGACGATGCGCAGATAGCGCATCAGGCGACAGAGACCGGTGGACAGATCCGCGCTCGACATCATCGCGTAGCCGACAACACCATAGTGATCTGGCCGGGCGAGATGCGGATCGCCCAGCGCGATGGCGGGATTGCCTGACCGTTCGACGGCCAGCGTCCAGAGCCGGTTCACCTGCTCGGTCGGCCAGCGTTTGTCGGGGTCCTCGAGCGCCGCGAGTGACAGGTTCGCATCGGCGAACAGCTCGGGGATATCAAGTCCCTGGGCCTGAAGCGTGTTGACCACGCCGCGAATCCAGGCGGAACAGGTGGTCGCGGACATCATCATCCTGGCTCTCCCAGGCCATTCCTTTTGTGTTCGGCGGTCATTGAGCGTCGCGCCGACGGCAACCTAGGCTTCCCGCGAGGCCCCGATGGTTCAGGTGGCGCACGATCGTGCAATAAGTCAATGGAGTTCATCCCTAATTTACCGCCATGCATCGCGGGTGAGCGCATGCTTACCTCTTGCGTGGTTCAACACCCCATTCCGCACAACCCATCCGGGACGTGGCCGCCCTCACACCGCCAGGTCGATCGGCGCAGCGGGGTCTGACGTTCACGCATCCCCAATCAGATCCAAAAGCTGAAAACAGCGCCGTGTCGTCTTACACCAGGAAGGAGATTCTCGATGCCGACTGCCAAACCAATCCCCAGCCGCCTATTGCTCAGCCCGCCGGACCACACGCTGATCATGATCGACTTCCAGTCGCAGATGGCGTTTGCGACGAAATCGATCGATGCCGTGACGTTGCGCAACAACGCGGCCCTGGTGGCCAACGCGGCGCGGGAGTTCAAGGTTTCGACAATTCTCACCACAGTCGCCGAGAAGACCTTCTCCGGTCCAATGTTCGACGAGATCAGGAGCGCATTCCCGGCCCAGGACATGCTCGACCGCACCTCGATGAACACCTGGGAAGAGGCGCATGTCATCGCGCGGGTGAATCAGATCGGCAAGGGCCGCCTGGTGCTGTGCGGGCTGTGGACCAGCGTGTGCATTGTAGGACCCACGCTGTCAGCGATCGATCAAGGGTTCGAAGTGTACGTCATTGCCGATGCGTGTGGCGATGTGTCGACCGAGGCGCATGATCGGGCGATGGATCGCATGGTGCAGGTAGGCGCGCGGCCGATGACGTCGTTGCAGTACCTGCTGGAGCTGCAGCGCGATTGGGCGCGGAGCGAGACGTACAACGAGACCGTGCGGACATCGATCGCGCACGGCGGCGCGTATGGCTTGGGGCTGATCTACGCCAAGACCATGTTTGGTGGTAGCGAGGGTCACTGACGACGGCGTCAACACAATCGTCATGCCGGGCGCCGAGCCGGCCTCCACGACGAGTTCTGTTCCACAAAGGCAGGTCGTGGATGCCGGCCTAGCCCGGCATGACGGCAGGGAGAATGCTGCAATGATCCCGGCCCTCGTCGGCATCGTGCTTGGCCTTGCGGTCGGTGCGTTCTGCCGCGCGCTCGATATCCCCTCACCGGCGCCGCCACGAATCATCGGGGCGGTGATCCTGATCGCGATGACGCTTGGCTTTATCGCCGGCGGCGCGGTGTGGGGCGCGCCATGAAGGCGGCCCTTGGGATTGCGGTTGCGTTCGCGGTTGGATTGACCTGCCGCTTGCTGGGCATTCCCTCCCCGGCTCCGCCGGCGCTGACCGGCGCGCTGCTCGTGCTGGCGATGACTGTGGGCTACACGATCACTGACCGGTTGATGGCCACACGTGCTGTGCACACCAACAATTGCGCCGGTCCGAGCGGCGCCACAGAACCGGGAGACCCAGCATGAGTGCCGACCTGATCCTGCGTAACGCAAAGCTCACGACTCTGGACCGTGCGACACCGCTGGCCACCGCCTTTGCGGTGAAAGACGGGCAGTTCACCGCCGTCGGCGATGATGCCGACATCATGGCACTGCGCGGGCCGGCAACACAGGTGATCGATGCTGGCGGCAAGCGGGTCATTCCCGGGCTGTGCGACAATCATCTGCACATCATCCGTGGCGGGTTGAACTACAATATGGAGCTGCGCTGGGACGGCGTGTCGACGCTGGCCGATGCGATGGTGATGCTGAAGGCGCAGGTCGCAATCACGCCGCCGCCGCAATGGGTGCGTGTGGTGGGCGGGTTCACCGAGCATCAGTTCGCCGAAAAGCGCCTGCCGACGATCGAGGAACTGAACGCGGCGGCACCGGATACACCGGTGTTCATTCTGCATCTGTATGATCGCGCGCTGCTGAATGCCGCGGCACTGCGGGTGTGCGGCTACACCAAGGAGACGCCGAACCCACCAGGCGGTGAGATCACACGCGCTGCGGATGGCACACCGACCGGGCTGCTGCTGGCGCGACCGAACGCGACGATCCTGTACGCCACGCTGGCGAAGGGGCCCAAGCTGCCGCCGGAGTATCAGATCAATTCCACCAGGCAGTTTATGCGCGAGCTGAACCGGCTGGGCGTGACCAGCGCAATCGATGCCGGAGGTGGGTACCAGAACTATCCGGATGACTACGCGATCATCCGGCGACTGGCCGATGATGGGGAGCTGACGGTGCGCATCGCGTATAATCTGTTCACGCAGAAACCGCAGCAGGAGAAACAGGATTTCCTGAACTGGACGTCGACGGCGAAGTATCAGCAGGGCAGCGATTACTTCCGGCTGAATGGCGGTGGCGAGATGCTGGTGTTCTCGGCCGCGGACTTCGAGGATTTCCGCGAGCCGCGCCCCGACATGCCGCCGCAGATGGAGCGCGAGCTGGACGGCGTGGTGCGCACTCTGGCGCAGAACCGCTGGCCGTGGCGGCTGCATGCGACGTACAACGAAACGATCAGCCGCGCGCTGGATGTGTTCGAGACGGTCGCACAGGATATCCCGCTGACCGGGCTGCACTGGTTCTTCGATCACGCGGAAACGGTGACGGATGTGAACCTCGAGCGCATCGCGCGGCTGGGCGGCGGCGTCGCCGTGCAGCACCGCATGATGTATCAGGGCGAGTATTTCGTCGAACGTTACGGCGCGGCCGCGGCCGAACGCACGCCGCCGGTGGCGCGCATGCTGGAGCTGGGGGTGCCGGTCAGCGCCGGCACGGATGCGACGCGGGTGGCGTCGTATAACCCGTGGGTCAGCCTGGCGTGGTTGGTCACCGGGCAGACGCTGGGCGGGCTGCGGTTGTATCCCACGCGCAATCTGCTGGACCGCGAGACCGCGTTGCGGATGTGGACCGAAAAGGTCGGCTGGTTCAGCAACGAGATTGGCAAGAAGGGCCAGATCGCCGCCGGGCAGCTCGCGGACTTTGTTGCCCTCGACCGCGATTATTTCTCGGTGCCGGAGGACCATATCCGCCACATCACCGCGCTGTTGACCGCGGTCGGCGGCAAGGTGGTGCATGGTGCCGAGGAATTCGCGGATCTGGCACCGCCACGGCCGAAGGCGATGCCGGACTGGTCGCCGGTAAACCGGTTCGGCGGCTATCAGGGACCGCGCCGCGCCGAGGCGGTCGCCCCGCGCAGCCTGGATGCGTGCTGCGACACCGCGTGCGGCGTGCACGGCCATGCGCATGCCTGGGCACGGCGCGCGGCGCCGGTGTCGGACGAGAGCGGCTTCTGGGGTGCGCTCGGCTGTTCGTGTTGGGCGTTCTGATGCGGACAGTCCTAGCCTCTGCTTGGTTGGAACGCTTGGCGTTGCTGGCGCTGTGTGCCGCCTACATCCAGGGGGGACTGACCAAAATGTTCGACCTGCCAGCCGCGATCTCAGAGCAGGTGCGGGCGGGCGTTCCGCTGCCCAGCGTGACGGCGGGCGCGACGATCGTGACGGAGCTGGTGGGATCGCTGCTGATTGTCGTGGGGCTGTGGCGATGGCTGGGCGCGCTGTGGCTGGCGGGGTTCACGCTGGTCGCGAGCTTCGTCGCCAACGCGTTCTGGCTGCTGCCACCAGGGGCGGAACGGTTCGGCACTGCGAATGCGTTCTTCGAACATCTGGGCCTGATCGGCGGGTTCCTGACCGTGGCACTGGTGGACCTCCGGCACGCGCGATGACCGAGGCTGTTCTGTCCGCGCCGGCCGGGGCAGTGTCAGCAGCGGATCTGCTGACCCCGTCGGCACGCCGGTGGCTGCTGCTGGGACTGGGCCTGGCCACGGGGGCAGAGTTCTACACCAACGACGCGATGAACCTGGTGCTGCCGGATATCACCGGGACACTCGGCGTGTCGTTTGATCAGGCGAGCTGGTTGCTGACCGTGTATAGCTGCGCACTGTTCCTGGGCGTACCGGTCTCGATCTGGATGGCAGCGCATATCGGCTACAAACGCTTCCTGATGGCCAGCGTAGTGGTGTTCGCGATGACCTCGGTGGGGTGCTCGATCGCGCCGGACCTGCAAACGTTCCTGGTGTGGCGCGTTGTCCAGGGGCTCGCGGCGGGCAGCCTGTATGTGTGGTGGCGCGCCAGCATCTATCTGCTGCTGCCGAAGCCCGCGCGCAGCGAATCGCTGATGCGGGTGTCGACGCTGCTGTATCTGTCGAGCGCGGCAGGCATGCTGGTCGGTGGCTATGTGACGGATGAATTCAACTGGAGACTGATGTTCCTGCCGAACCTGCTGTTCGCGGCGGGCGCGCTGTTCCTGTTGGCACGGTATTTCCCGGATGTCGGACGCAGGGCCGATCCGCGCGCAGCCCAGCCCGATGCGCCGGGCATCGCGCTGCTCGGGGTCGCGCTGGTGTCACTGCAGGTTATCCTGAGCCGCGGGTCGATCGATGACTGGTTCGGCTCGCCGTTCATCCAGGCGCTGGGTTGGACCTGCGTGATTGCGTTCGGGTTGTTTGCGTTCTGGCAGGCCACCCCGCTGAATCGCACGCCACTGCTGTGCCTGGATCTGTTGCGTGATCGGTATGTGCTGTCGTCGGCATTGATCGGCGTGTTCACGGGCATCATCTTGTCCGCCAGCCTGTTCGCGCTGCCCGAGTTCCTGCGCAATGTTGATCCGCAGCCGCACAGCGCAACGCATACCGGGCGGATCATGTGCGTCTACGCACTGACAGCCGCGGCGATCCGGCCCGCGGTGGTGCCGCTGGTGGCACGGATCGGCCAGCGCAAGACCATCGTGCTGGGGTTGTTGATGTTGATCGCCTCGATGCTGCTGTTCGCGCGGCTGGTGACGACCGGCACACCGGACGTGGCCTATCTGCTGCCGCTGGTGCTGTATGCGTTCTGCCTGTCGCCGCTGCTGCCCGCGGTGGGCAGCGGCACGGTTGCGCGGATCGACCAGACCAAGCTGCTGGATGGCGTGTCGCTATATATGACCTTCCGGCAACTGGGCGCGGCGCTGGGCGTGGCGTTCGTCACCATCCTGCTGGATTGGCGGGAAACCCTGCATTCGGCACGGTTGTTCGAACATCTGCGCACCACCAGTGGGACGACGCAGTCCTGGCTAACCAGCGCGAGCACGATGATCGCGTCCCGCAGCGGACAGTCCATGCTGGAGAGCAAGCACATGGCGACCGCGGTGCTGGCCGAGGCCGGGGCGCGCCAAGCGGCGACGCTCGCCTATGCCGACGCGTTTATGTTCATGGCGGCGGTTGGCGTGGCCGCGTTGTGCGTCGTGCCGATCATTCCACCCACACCCGTGGTCCGGAAGTAACAGGCCATGGCAGAGCCAATCGCCTTCCAAACCCCCTCACCCGCACCAACCGTCGGCTCGTTCCGGGTCCGATTACGTCAGAGCCGGCTGTCGCTGTTGGCGCTGGCGCTTGGCGCGATCGGGCTGATCGGCGTCGCGCTGTATCTGTATGTGCCGCGGTTGTACGAGGTGGAGACCGACGATGCATACGTCGATGCGCATGTTGTCTCAGTGGTGCCGAAGGTTGCCGCCTATGTCGTGGCCCTGCATGTCGATGACAACAGTCATTTCGTAACCGGCGCCCTGCTGGTCCAGCTGGATCCGCGCGATTTCCAGGTGGCGGTGAACACCGCGACGGCGGAGCTGGAAAGCGCGCAGGCGAACGCGGCGAACATCAAGGCGCAGTTGACCGAACAGCAGGCGGTGATCGCGCAGACCGAAGCGATGCTGGTGGGCGATCGCGCGACCCTGGCGTTCGCGCAGCAACAGCTACGACGCTACGGGTCGCTGGCGACCAGCGGGGCCGGAACGACCGAACGCTGGCAAGAGGCGCAGGCGGATATCAGCCAGCGCGAGGCCAACCTGCAGCGTGACCTTGCCGCGGTGGACGCGACGCGCGCGCATGTGTCAGTGCTGCAGGCGCAGGCGCAGCAGGCGCAGGCCAACATCGACCGGCAGCAGGCCGCGTTGGCGCAGGCGCGGCTCAACCTGTCGTATACGAAGATTACCGCGACCGAGGCGGGTACGGTCGCGAACAAGGCGGTGGAGGTCGGCAATTTCGTGCAGCCCGGCCAGGTGCTGTTCTCGGCGGTGCCGAACACGCTGTATGTGACGGCGAACTACAAGGAGACGCAGTTGACCGATGTCCGGCCGGGACAGTCCGCGGACATAAGGGTCGATGCGTTCCCGAATATCCATCTGCGCGGCCATGTCGACAGCCTCCAGCGCGGCACCGGCGCGCAGTTCGCCCTGTTGCCACCTGAGAACGCGACCGGCAATTTCGTGAAGGTGGTGCAGCGCGTGCCAGTGAAGATCCTGCTGGACGATCCGGGCGAGGCCGCGAACCTGCTGGCGCCCGGGATGTCGGTCGAGACGACAGTGATGACGGCGCGACCACCCTGGTGGCTGGGCTTCCTGCGATGATGCCGATCGCACGCGCGCCCGGCACTGGCGCGCGATGGAGAGCGATGTGCCATGACCACGCCAACCGCATCGTCGCCGGCCTCCCTGACGCGTGAGGCCGCGCTCGACACCGTCGCGTCGGCTGCGGCGCTGCTGTTCGAGCACGGGCAGACAACTGAACGCACGGTCGTTGCGGCGGAACGGCTCGGCCACGCCTTGGGCGTGCCGGTCAGGGTCCTGCCGCGCTGGGGCGAACTGACCGTCGAGATCGAGCATACACCGGTCTCGGAGATCATCCCGGCCATGCCGCTCGGCATCGACATGGCCAAGGTGCTGGCCGTGATGACCGTCGTGGATCAGGTTGGTGATGATGCGTTGCCGGGCGAGGCCGCCCGAGCCGCGCTCGCGGTGGCAGGACACACACCGGCCGCCGCCACGCCGCGCTTCTCGCTGTTCGCGGCGATCGGCGCGGCAGCGTTGGGCGTCATCTTCGGCGCGCAGGACGCGCCAAGCCTGCTGCTGATCGCGATGAGCGCCGGGCTCGGCGCGCTGGTACGCCGCTGGCTGGCGGGGCTCGGGGTCAATCTGTTCATCCAGCCGCTCTGCGCGGCCGGCATCGCCGGCGCCGTCGCGGCCGCAGCCAGCCGATGGCATCTCTCTGACGCGCAGATCCTCGTTGGCTTCTGTCCCTGCATGGTGCTGGTCCCGGGCCCACATATCCTCAGCGGCGCGATCGACCTGGTCCGCCTGCGCATCACGCTTGGCATCGCGCGCCTCACCTATGCCGGGCTGATCGTCCTGATGATCTGCGCCGGTTTGCTGGCCGGGTTTGCCGCCGGCGGCGCAACCCTGCCGGTGGCCGGCCCGTCGGTGCCCGTGCCACTCGTCGCCGACGTGATCGCGGCAGGCTGCGCCGTCGCGGCCTTCGGCACCTTCTTCTCAATGCC
Source organism: Acetobacteraceae bacterium (assembly GCA_035486355.1). Taxonomy (GTDB): domain Bacteria; phylum Pseudomonadota; class Alphaproteobacteria; order Acetobacterales; family Acetobacteraceae; genus Palsa-883. The sequence goes on along the minus strand of DATHNE010000012.1, from coordinate 3,159 downwards.
ATGGCGGCTGCTGCCGTTTCCGATCGCCGTTGGCATGCTGGCCCACGCGGCGCGCTGGGCTCTGATCTCGATCGCGGGTGCCGATGTCGCGGCCGGTGCGCTCATCGCTTGCATCCTGGCCGGCATCATCGTCACGCCGGTCGTGGATCGCTTGCATTTGCCCTTCGCCGCGGTCGGCTTCTCCGCGGTCGTCTCGCTGATGCCAGGCTTCTTCCTGTTCAGCGCCGCAAGCGCCTTGGTCGAGCTGGTCCATGTCGGGCCGCACGCACCGGCCGCGTTGCTGACGCGCGTCGTCGCGAACGGAGCCACGGCATTCCTGATCATCCTGGCCATGACGTTCGGGCTGATCCTGCCCCGCATACTGTTCGAGCATTTCCTGCCTGCGCCCGCGCCCTCGCGTAAGGGGAGGGAGAAGGGAGTTAGCCACAGGAATTGTCGCGCAGGATGAAGCTGCGTACGACGCCATCCGCGACCTGGAAGGTCGTTTCGCATCAGCGTTGAAAGACCTATGCCGGCATGGGATTGAACCACCAGGGCCCGAGGGATGGCGGTGGCGAGAGCACATCCGTGTGCTGTTCGTCATAGGCGAGATATTTCACGCCCTCGGCGTCATAGCTGCGCGTGGGCACGCCCATGCGCGACACCAGGGCCTGCTCCGGCTGGCCAACGAATTGGTTCATCGCGGCCATGCGCTCGGCACGGCCGTCGGTGCAGTCGACCGGCAGCGCGATGCACAGCAGTATGACGAACCTCCGGGCGATTCCTCGGTTCATAGCCACAGCACCTGGTCCACCCGATCGGCTCCGGCCGCGATCATCGCTAGCCGGTCGAACCCGAGCGCGATGCCGGCGGAACGGGGCATGCCATGCGCGAGAGCGGTGAGGAAGTCCTCATCCAGCGGCCAGTCCTGGCCACCGAGGGCACGGCGCCGGGCGCGATCCGCCTCGAAGCGCGCGCGCTGTTCGTCGGCATCCGTCAGTTCCACGAAGGCGTTCGCCAGTTCGATCCCGCACAGGAACAGTTCAAAGCGCTTGGCGACGCGCGGGTCGGTTGGGTCACGTTGGGCGAGCGCAGCCTGGGCGGCGGGCCAATGGGTGAGGAAGGTCGGGTGCGTTCGGTCCAAATTCTGTTCGATCCGATCTAGCAATAGTCGGAAAAACAGATCCTCCCATGTTTCGTTGGCGCGCAATGTCGCGCCGGCCGACGCGGCCAGCGCTGGGGCATCGTCGGCAGTACCGAGCAGGTCGGCGCCGGCATATCGCTGGAAGGCTTCGGCCACGGTCAGGCGTTCGATCATGTCGATCGAGGCGGTGATGCCGCGGCAGGTCACCACGGGCGGCAGCACGGCGCACAACAGCGCGTGGGTCTCGGCGATCAGGTCGTCCATCGTGGCACCGGGACGATACCACTCCAGCATGGTGAATTCCGCGGCGTGCAGGTCGCTGCCTTCACCGTTCCGCCAGACGCGCGCGAGCTGGAAGATCGGGCCGGCGCCGCCCGCCAGCAGCTTCTTCATGGCGAATTCGGGGCTGGTGTGCAGCCAGAGCGGCTGCGTGGCGCCGTCGGGGGCGACCCGCTTTGTGGCGAAGGCGTGCAGGTGGACCTCCTCGCCGGGGGTGGGCACGGCGTAGGGGGTTTCCACTTCGGTGTAGCCGCGGGCGAGGAAGAAGGCGCGGGTGGCCTGGGTCAGCAGGGCGCGGCGGCGCAGGAAGGGCAGGCGCGCGGCGAGGCGTTCGGGGTGCCAGGTGGGGCGGTCGGGCGGGGGCATGGGGACATTGTAACACGCGTGGTGGCGGTGTGGCTGGCGCCTCGCTTGGCCGTCATGCCGGACCTGGCCACGGCATCCACGTCTCCGGTTACAGCACAAAGGCAAGGCATGGATGCCGGGCCTTCGCCCGGCATGACGGTGGCGGATGGGCGGGACGTTGGGCGTCGAGAGGCCGGCGCTACGAGGGCGCAGGTGCGATCAGGCGCACGCCGCCGAGACTGCCGCCGGCGTAGAGCTGGGCGATCACGGCGTAGAAGCGTTCCTGGGCGGCGTAGGCACCCTCGCCCTGCGCCTGCATGTGAGCGGCGCGATCGGTGCGCCAGGTGTGCCAGCGGGCAATGGCGAAGGGGGCCCAGTCCTCGGTGAGATCCTCGGCGACGATGTCGGTGAGGCCGGCGGCGTGCAGGTCGGCGACATAGTCGTCGATCGAGGTGACCGAGACGCCGAACACATCCTGCCGCAGGTCGTGCAAGTCGGCGGCGGAGAACGGGGCGCGCATGCTCAGGTCCTCGATGAAGCAAATCCCACCGGGGCGGAGTGCGCGGGCGATGCGGGCGCAGAGGCGCGGGCGATCGGGGATGTGCAGGATCGCAAGCCAGCTCACGACCGCATCGAAGGCGGCGTCCGGCAGGGATACGTGCAGCGCATCCCCGCAGAGATGGGTGACCTGGCCGGACAGGCCGCAGCGGCGGGTCAGATCGGTGCCGATCGCGTTCAGCTCGGGCTGCAGCTCCAGGGCCGTGACGTCGCAGCCCGTCGTGTGGGCGAGGCAGCGAGCGGGGCCGCCGACGCCGGCGCCGATCTCCAGCACACGGCTGGCGGGGCCGAGGCCCAGCCGCGCGGCGGCGTCCCGGACAGCGGCGGCGCCGTGGTAATGCCACTGGTCCAGGGGGTAGAGGTCCTCAGGGGTGATCGGATCGGCTGGGCCGATGCCGCGCGCGGCCAGGCCACGGGCGATGCGGTCGGTGTGGGTGTAGAGCGGAACACGGGTGATGGCGGCGGCGTCCGTCATGCGCTGACCCTCCTGTGCAGGTCGAAGCAAGACCTGCACCGCGCTTTGTGTTGGGACGGCTATTTACGTCGGGAATCAACGACAGGCGACAGGTCGGGGAGCGGGTCAAGCTGCGACTGCACGGCAACAGGCGAGCCGGGCCGCGTTATTCTGTTATCGGAAGGTGTCTGCGCCGGACGGATCGGCTCACGGAGCGTTGACCGCCCTCTCCCCAGACGCGCCCCAACATCTCAGAATCCTTATGTGGACGGCCTCGGGGTGGCAATGGCCTTGGTGTTCACGACACATTCTTGGATCTGTCTTTCCATTCAGTTTTGCGGATGCCTTCACGCCGTCGAGGATAGATATCGCCGAATTCCGATACCTGATCGGCGACGTA
>DATHNE010000011.1:0-24919 GCA_035486355.1 Acetobacteraceae bacterium | reverse complement strand
TGCGGTTCGGGCGCGTGAGAAGGATGCGGCGCTGGCGGCGGCACAAGCTGGCGGGGCTTGACCCTTTGTGGCCTGGTGGGAGAGGTCGGTCGCATCTCGGCGATTTTCTCCCACCAGAGCTCGCGCTGTTCCGTGCCCGCGGCGTAGGTGCGGAGCGGGGGACGCAGCACCATTAATCCGCTCTCGAACCGTACCTTACGCACCTGATCTGATCCCGGGTGGGTGGGATCTGGCGCCGCGCCGACGCGCGTGCCGTCGAAGGTGTAGTTCCCACAATACGAGGCATATTCGCGCGCTTCTCCTGGCGGCAGCTCTGGCCGGCCATCGCACAGCACCGCCAGCATCCGACCCTCGGTGTTGAACGTTGCCCGGCCCATCGCCTTGTCGCCGCCATAGGGGGCGGGCAGCTTGGTGCCGTCCGCGGCGGTGGCGTTGGCGCGCACCAGCCGCCAGGTTCCCACGATTGATGCTGTTATTCCCGTCCCCTGTTTTGGCGCGGCCCGTGACGCCGATGCCTCAGTCGACGATGGCGATCGCCTCGATCTCGATCAGCCACTCCGGCATCGCGAGTGCGGTCACACCGAGAAGGGTGCTGGCGGGCGGCGTGCTGTTCGTGAAGAAGGCCGCGCGCGCTTTGCCGATGATGGCGCGGTGGTCCGGGTGGTAATTCACGACATAGGTGGTGAGTTTCACGATGTCGGCGTAGGTCGCGCCGGCGGCGGCCAGGGCCAGGCCGATATTGCGCATCGCCTGCGTGGTCTGCGCGGCGAGGTCATTGGCGCCGACCAGCGCGCCGTGTTGATCGACGGCGATCTGCCCCGCGACGTAGATCGTGCGCTTCCCCGCGGCGACGACGACCTGCGAGTAGGTCGGCGGGTGCGGCAGCCCTTCTGGGCGAAGATGTTCGAGTGTGCTCATGGCTTGATTTCCTTTGGTCTTGGTCGTGGCACTAAAAGTGCTTCCATGTTTTTTAGTCGCGCGCTGGTTTGTGGGTTCCGGTCGGAAAGTCTGATGGGTACTCCCCCCTTGGACACCATGAACCGAAAGGTGTTGGTGTCCAGGTACTGGTGCCGGGGCGGGCTTTGCTCTGGCGCGAGAGCTTCCACCAGGTGGGCGGCCTTTGCGAATTTATGCGCGAGTTCCTGCCATTGAACGCGCCACTTATCTCGAATTTTGCTGAGCTCTTCGGACGCGAAGCCAGGAGACACGCGCTCATTCGAAGCTCGCTGCCCTGGGTGAAATGAGTCCAGGGCGGGCTGGACCCGATGCTGGTATCGCAGATGTCCGCTTCGGTGATGCGCGACCTGGACCTGCTCCCGTTGTGGGTTGGCGCGGCGCTGCAAGCGCGGTCTCGCCGCCGGCATCGCGGCCGCACATTGCAACGCGTTCTGTGCCAGTGCCGATACGTTCGCGGCGCTGCTGCAGTAGCGAAGCATCGCTTGATCAAGTCCGCGGGTGGCCTCAGCCGAGGCGTGCTGGTTCGGGCGCGGGGCCGGCCCTTGTCAGCGACGCCGAGCCGCGCGATGACAGTTCCCGTATCAGGAGGGACGGGTCATGGCCAAAGCGCCGAATAAGGACGTGTTCGCGGGGCTGCGCGAGATCGATTCGCCGACGATCACCAATGTCGTCGCGACCTATCCGAAGAACCCGTTGTGCCTCGGCCTGTACAATCCCTGGACCGAGAACTGGTACACCGACAGTTCCATCCGCTGCATCTATCCGACGATGAAACCGGTGATCGGCTACGCGGTCACCTGTGTCTACGGCCTGCCCGACCCGAACTACACCGGCCGGCTGAGCTTCATGGACGTCGTCGATGCGCTGGACGTGATGCAGAAGCCGACGATCCTCGTTATCCAGCAGAAATGGCCGCCGGAGCTGATGGCGAAGGCCGGCTTGGCCGGCGAAATCATGGTGACGTCGATGAAGGCTGTGGGCTGCGTCGGCATGGTGTCTAACGGGCCCTCGCGCGATGTCGACGCGGTACGGCGGCTCGATTTCCAGATGCTGCTGGGCGGCGTGAGCGCGGGCCATGGTGATATGGCGGTGCACGCGGTCAACGTGCCGGTGTCGGTCGGTGGGATGGATGTGGCGCCCGGCGAGCTGATCCATATGGACGAGAACGGGGCGGTGAAGTTCCCTGCGGACAGGGCGCCGCAGGTGCTGGAGAACGCGCAGAAGATGCTGGCGGGCGAGGCGGAACACTTGGCGCGGCTACGGGCGGCGAAGACGGCGGCCGAGGTGCGCGCGGCTGGCGGAGCCTATGCCGCGCCGAAGAAGAGCTGAGCGGCATATCGTTCCGCAAAAGGTAGAGACAGGGACTGTCATTGCGACCCCGGCGAAGGCCGGGGGAAGCAATCTCGTTGGACCGTCACACGCATAACCCCATAGCAGCGCCCGACACCACGCAGTGTCCGGCCTGACGCGCGCGATCCATACCAGCACGCGATTATCGGCGTGTTCCGCAGGCATCTGCTTTCATCTGCGTGAAACCTTGCTTTGGTGCCGCCAGCAGGATGCATGATCGCGTCCTGCACCTGGCGACATCACGCTTGCACCGAAGGAAAAATGCTTAACGCAGATAAAAGCAGATGCACGCAAAACACGCAGATGACTGAGTGACAGCGCTCGCGACAGCCCTTCGATCGGAGGGGACGTGTCGGAGGGGACGTTGCCAGCAGCGCAAACGATGCCTACCGTTTCTTACCGCTGATCGGGCCGACATTCCTCTGAGGATTGCCGGTGAAAGGGATGAACGACATGACGCCCAACGCTGGCCAGACAACCGAACTCGATGCACTGGTCATCGGCGCCGGGTTCGCCGGGCTCTATCAGTTGCTCTGCCTGCGTGATCACCTCGGTCTGTCGGTGAAGACGCTGGAAGCCGGCCACGGGGTGGGCGGCACCTGGTATTGGAACCGCTATCCCGGCGCGCGCTGCGATTCGGAAAGCCATGTGTATTGGTATACGTTCGCGCCCGAGCTGATGCGGGAGTGGGAGTGGTCTGAGCGCTACCCCGGTCAGGCCGAGATCCTGCGCTACCTGAACTTTGTCGCCGATAAATTCGAATTGAAGCGCGATATCCAGTTCAATACGCGCGTGACCTCCGCGCAGTACGACGACGCGACCAATCGCTGGCGCGTGTGCACCGAACAGGGCGAGACCTTCGTCGCGACCTACCTGGTCACCGCCGTCGGCTGCCTGTCCACTGCCAACGTTCCCAAGATTCCCGGGCTGCAAGACTTCAAGGGCACCTGGTACCACACCGGCCAGTGGCCGCACGAGGGCGTGGACTTCACCGGCAAGCGCGTCGGCATGATCGGCACCGGCTCGACCGGGATTCAGGCTGCGCCGGTGATTGCCGCGCAGGCCCAGCATCTGACTGTATTTCAGCGCACCGCAAACTATTCGGTGCCAGCACGGAACGTCCTATTGACACCGGACTTTAAACAATACGTCAAACAGCACGCCGCGGCCATCCGCGCGACGACACACGAGACCTACAACGGGATGGGCTTCAAGGTCGAGGATCGCAAGGCGGTCGAAACGCTTCCGGAAGAGCGCGAGACGCTCTACGAGGCGGCCTGGGAGCGCGGTGGCCTGCAGTTCCGTGCGACGTTCCAGGACATGCTGGTCAGCAAGGAAGCGAACGACACGGCCGCCGATTTCATCAGGCGCAAGATCCGCTCGATTGTGAAGGACCCGCGGACCGCGGCGATCCTGTCGGACATCGACCATCCCTATGCGGCCAAGCGCCCGCCGATCGATACCGATTACTTCGAGACCTACAATCGGCCCAACGTTTCGTTGGTTGACGTGAAGGCCACGCCCATTCAGCGGATCTCAGACGCTGGCATCTGCACCACCGAGGGCGAATATCCTGTGGACATTATCGTCTTCGCCACCGGCTTCGACGCGATGACCGGTCCGTTGTTGCGGATGGGCATTCGCGGGCGCAACGACGTCGCGCTGAAGGATGCGTGGGAGGCAGGGCCGCACACCTATCTGGGCCTGCAGGTTGCCGGGTTCCCGAACCTGTTCACAATCACTGGCCCTGGCAGTCCATCGGTCCTGTGCAACATGCCGGTGGCCATCGAGCAGCACGTCGATTGGATCACCGATTGCATCCGACACCTGCGGGAGAAGGGGCTGCAGCGGATCGAGGCCCGGCCCGAGGCGATGGAATCCTGGGTGGCGGAGGTCAACGAGGTCGCCAACAAGACACTGCTGCCGATGGCGACGCATTCCTGGTACCTCGGCGCCAACATCCCGGGCAAGCCGCGTGTGTTCATGCCGTATGCAGGCGGAATGATCCGCTACCGGGAGATCTGCGATAGTGTTGCAGCACGCGGCTATGAGGGCTTTGTACTGTCGTAATATCAAGGGCCCTTGCGTCCCATCCATATTCGTCATGCCCGCGACAGCAGGCATCCACGCTAGGGTACCCAAAGACCGGCATCCCGTGGATACCTGCTTTCGCAGGCTTGACGGACGTGAGTGAGACCCAACGGCGCCTGGCACTACGCCAGCTTCTCCTCCTCCCGCACCAGGAACCACGGCGTCTCGCCTACCAGCGCACGGCGGCAGTTCTCCACCGCGCGTTGCAGCGCGATGATCCGCCAGGCCGGCACCGAGGCGGAATTGTGCGGCGACCCGATCACGTTCGGCAGCGTGGTGAACGGGTGGTCTATCGCGAAACGGCCGTGACGGACCGGCTCGACCCACCAGGCGTCGATGCAGGCGGTGAAGGTCGGCGTCGCCTGCAAATGCGCGAACAAAGCTGCCTCATCAATCAGCTCGCCGCGCGCCAGATTGATCAGGATCGCATCGGGTTTCATCCGCGCCAGCGCGGTGGCATCAAAAATATGCCGCGTCGCGCGGGTCAGCGGCGCGCTGATCAGCAGCACATCGGAGGCGGCCAGCAGCGTATCGAACTGATCGACGCCGGCGATCCAGTCGACGTCGGCGTCGGTCTGGCCGCGTCGGTTGATGGCATGCACCGTCATGCCGATCGCGCGCATCAGGCGGGCGGTGGCCACGCCGATGCCGCCGAAGCCGAAGATGCCGCACACGCCGCCGTCCAGCATCCTGTTCGGCGTGTGCTGGTTGAACTCGCGGCGGTCCAGCGCAGCATGTTCCACCAGCAGACGCTTGGCCGCGGCGAGGGCCATCGCCAGAGCGTGTTCAGCCATCGGCTCGGCGTAGGCGCCGCCATTGCCGGCGACCGGAAGGCCGGCGGGCAGGGCGCTGAACTGCAGGAAATCGACGCCGGCGGTCATGGCCTGCAGCAGCTTCGCCTCGCCGATCAGCGTCAGCTCGTGCGGCTTCAGCTCCTTGGTGTTCCACAGCAGCACCGCGCCGGCCGCACGCAACGCGGCCTCGCGTTCCGCGTCGTCCAGGTCAGGCAGGCACACCAACGGCGCCGCGCCGTGCAAGCATTGGGTCGCAGCAATGCGCTGCGCCGCGTTCAATGCGAATGCCACCACCAACGGTCCTGCCGCCATCGCCTGTCCCCTCGTGTCTCGGTCGCCGCGGGGCGTTTGCGTCCGGGCCCGCGCCGCGCAGTATAAGCAGGAACCGCGCCAATGCCGGGGAGGGACACGTATGGAACCGCTCGTCCGCGTCGAGGTGAGGGATGGCTGGCGCAAACTGGTGCTGAATCGGCCGGATAAGCTGAACGCGGTGAACGAGGAGATGCTCGCGACGCTGCTGGCGGCGTTGGATGCGGCGGAGGCCGATCCCGCGTGTCGCGCCGTGCTGCTGACCGGGACGGGGCGCGGGTTTTGCTCGGGGCAGGAGCTGGGGCCGACGGTGATTCCGGGGCCGGAGGGGCCGCCGGATCTGCAACGTCTGGCCAGCACCTATCATCATCGCGTGGTGCAACGGGTGCGGGCGCTGCCGCTGCCGGTGGTGTGCGCGGTCAACGGCATTGCGGCTGGGGCCGGGGCGAGTTTCGCACTGGCCTGCGACATCGTGCTGGCGGCGCGCGGCGCGCAGTTCATTCAGGCGTTCGTGCGCATCGGCCTGGTGCCGGATTCCGGGGCGAGCTTCTTCCTGCCGCGGCTGGTGGGCGAGGCGCGGGCGCGCGCGCTGGCGATGCTGGGCGAGGCGGTGAGCGCCGAGCAGGCCGAGGCTTGGGGGATGATCTGGAAGTGTATCGATGACGCGGCGCTGATGGAGCAGGCCGAGGCGCTGACGGCGCGTCTGGCCGTCGGGCCGACCCTGGCGCTGGCAGCGATGAAGCGGTTGTTCAGCACGGACGCGCTGGCCACGCAATTGGAACTGGAGGCGGAACAACAAGGTATCGCTGGGCGCAGCGCGGATTTCGCGGAGGGCGTGCAGGCGTTCCTTGCGAAGCGCAAGCCCAGTTTCAACGGGCGTGGGTGATGGGGCGGGTTTGCATCATCACCTCGCCCGCCGCGCGGGAGAGGTGTACGGGGGCGCGCCGATGACGCCGGAGGATCTCGCCAAAGCCTGCGCCGATGCGATGTGGCGCGAGGACCGCGCCAGCACCGGGCTTGGCATGCGGCTGGAGGCGGTCGGGCCGGGGCATGCGCGTTTGTCGATGATGGTGACTGAGGTGATGGTAAATGGTCACGGCGTCTGTCATGGCGGCTTCATCTTCAGCCTCGCCGATTCCGCCATGGCGCTCGCCTGCAACAGTCATGGCCTGCATGCGCTGGCACAGCATTGCTCGGTCACCTTCATCCGCCCGGCGCTTTGTGGCGAGACGCTGGTCGCCGAAGCCATCGAACGGACGCGTGCCGGCCGCTCGGGGATCTACGATGTGCGGGTGACCGGTGGGGATGGCGGCGTGGTGGCCGAGTTCCGCGGTCACTCGCGCACCACGGGGGAAAAATTCCAGGTCGTGGAGACATAGATGCAACAGACCGGCCTCGATGCGATTGAAACCGCCTCGCGCGACGAGATCATGGCGCTGCAACGCCAGCGTCTGGCGTGGTCGTTGGGACATGCGTACGATAATGTGCCGCATTATCGCACAGTGTTCGACAAAGCAGGCGTGCATCCGGAGGACTTTCGTGCGCTGGAGGATCTGGCAAAATTTCCGTTCACCACCAAGCAGGACCTGCGGGCGAATTATCCGTTCGGCATGTTCGCGGTACCGCGAGAGCAGATCGCGCGCATCCATGCCTCGTCCGGCACCACCGGCAAGCCGACGGTGGTGGGCTATACACGGGAAGACCTCGACGTGTGGGCGACTGTCGTTGCGCGGTCGGTCTATGCTGCCGGTGGCCGGCCGGGGATGATCCTGCACAACGCCTATGGCTACGGGCTGTTCACCGGCGGGCTGGGGCTGCATGACGGGGCGCAGCGGTTGGGGTGCTCCGTGGTGCCGGTGTCGGGGGGGATGACCGAGCGGCAGGTGCAGCTCATCATCGATTTCCGGCCCGATATCATCACCGTGACGCCGAGCTACATGCTGGCGATCCTGGACGAGTTCCGCCGGCAGGGGCTGGAGCCGCGCGAGGTATCGCTGAAGATCGGTATCTTCGGCGCCGAACCGTGGACCAATGCGATGCGGCGCGAGATCGAAGTCGGGTTCGCGATGGAGGCCGTGGATATCTATGGATTGTCCGAGGTGATGGGGCCGGGCGTGGCGAATGAATGTGTCGAGAGTAAGGACGGGCTGCATATCTGGGAGGACCATTTCTATCCCGAGATCATCGATCCACAGACCGGGGCGGTGCTGCCGGATGGGGTGCCGGGGGAGCTGGTGTTTACCAGTCTGACGAAGGTGGGGATGCCAGTGGTCCGTTATCGCACACGCGATCTGACGCGGCTGCTACCGGGCACCGCGCGAAGCATGCGGCGGATGGAGAAGATCACCGGGCGCAGCGATGACATGCTGATCATTCGCGGGGTCAATCTGTTCCCGACGCAGATCGAGGAGCAGTTGCTGCGCAGTGAGATGCTGACCGGGCACTACCAGATCGAGGTGACGCGCTCCGGGCGGATGGATGATGTGACGGTGCATGTCGAGGTGCGGGCGGAGGCGCTGGATCCGGTGCTGATGGCGTCCGAGGCAAAGCTGGCGGCGGCGCGCATCAAGGATCGGGTGGGGCTGTCGACCGAGGTGATCATCGAACCGCCGGGGACGATTGAACGTTCGCTCGGCAAGGCGCGACGAGTGATCGACCGCCGCCCAAAAACCTAGGACGACTGCGCTCCCGGCGGTTTACCGGCGCCGATTCTGCCTTGATGATGCGGTGCATCATCAAGGGGACAGGACGTGACGACACCAACTGGCGGTTTGCGCTGGCGCCTGATGTTTCTGCTAATCGGACCCATCACCTTCGTGATGTCGCTCGATCGCACCGCGATCGTGGTCGCGGCGCCGACCATCCAGCACGAATACGGTTTCAGCCTGGTCGAGATGTCGTGGATCCTGACCAGCTTCTCCTGGACCTATGCGCTGTTGCAAGTGCCGTCCGGCTGGCTGGCTGAACGCTTCGGGCCACGCCGCATGCTGTACTGGGCGAATCTGCTGTGGTCGGCGCTGACCGCCGCGACGCCGCTGGGCTTCAACCTGGCCTCTTTCATCGGCATCCGCGCGCTGCTCGGCGCCGGGCAATCAGCCGACTGGCCCAGCTCCATCGTCGCGATCCGACGCTGGTTCCCCCACAGCGAGCGCGGCAAGGGCAACTCCATCCTGCTGGGAGGGCTGTATCTGGGACCCATCGCCGCGGCGCCGGTCACCACCTGGGTCATCCTGCGGTTCGGTTGGCGCTTCGCGTTCTACGGCTTCGGCGCCGTCGGCGCGGTGCTGGGCATCGCGTGGTGGCTGTGGTTTCGCGATACCCCGGCGGCACATCCCTCGATCACGCCGGCGGAGGTCGCGCATATCCAGGCCGGTCAGCAAGACCATGCCGAGGCCATCCCACCCGGCGCGTTCCGCCTGTGCTTGCCCGATCCGCGCTTCTGGGCGATCGGGCTGCAGTATTTCTTCCTGGTGATGATCCAGAGTTTCTACACCACCTGGCTGCCGACCTACCTGGTGAGCGAGCGCCAGCTCTCGCTGGCCAGGATGGGCATCTACGCCTCGTTGCCCTGGGTCGCGATGTTCGCCAGCGTGTTCCTGACTGGCGCTGTGGGCGACGTGATCCTGCGGCGCACAGGATCGGTGTGGGCAGCGCGCGTGCCGCTGGCGATGGCGGGATTTGTCGTTTCGGCCGTGGCGCTGATCGCGGCGGCGCGCACGCCGGACGTGATCGGCATGATGGCGCTGCTGTGCTTGTCGCTGGGCGCGGTGGGGGTGACACAGGTGTCGATCTGGCCGTCAACGCAGGATCTGGGTGGGCCGGCCACGGGCATCGTCTCGGGTTGGACGAATTTCTGGGGCAATGCGGCCGGGGTCGCCGGGCCGGTGCTGATGGCCTATCTGGTGCGCTGGACCGGGTCGTGGTCGGGGGCGATGATCGGCATCGCGCTGTCCGGTGTGGCGGGCGCGGTGCTGTGGCTGTTCGTGCATCCGCAGCGCCGGCTGGCGGCGTTGGCGGCATAGCGAGGACGTGATGACGAAATACCAGATCGATCCGATGCCGGCGCAGATCAGCGCCGAGGTCGTTGCGCTGCTGGAGCAGGCGGAAACCGCGACGGTGGGGCATTGGCGACATTGGGGATTCTGCGACCGCCGCATCCGGCCACTGTTGCGGGGCAAGCGGGTGGCGGGTACCGCGGTGACCGTCGCCATTCCGGGCCCGGATTCAACGCTGCTACATCACGCACTGGGGCTGCTGCGGCCGGGGGACATCCTGCTGGTGGATCGGTTGGGTGACGACCGGCACGCGTGCTGGGGCGGCGGGGTGACCGTGGCAGCGAAGGCGGCGGGCGCCAAGGCCGGCGTGGTCGACGGGCCGTGCACCGATCTGGAAGAGGTCGAGACCTCGGTGTTTCCGCTGTGGTGCCGCGGCATCGCGCCGATCACCACGCGGATCTACGACCTGGGCGGGCGGCTGAACAAGCCGGTATCGATCGGCGGTGTCGTGGTGACGCCGGGCGATGCGGTGCTGTGCGATGAAAGCGGCGTGCTGGTGCTGCCGCCGGGCGAGGCGGAGACCGAGGCGCGCGCCGCGATCGAACGGCAGGCGCGCGGGCTGGTGACGCAGGACCGCGTGGCGAAGGGCGAGAAGCTTGGCGCGATCAGCGGCGCGAGCGGGAAGGTGCTGGCAGGGTCGTAGGGCGGAAGTTCACCCGTCATTGCCGGGAGCGGCGCGGTCCGCGGACTTGATCGAGGGAAGCAAACTCGATCCACTGGCGCACGAACAGTGGTACCATCATGGCCCGGGATCGCTTCGTCGCTTCGCTCCTCGCAATGACGGTGCGGTTGGGCGCTTTTGCCGACGGAGACAGTGGGGTTGTGACGTACTCGGGGCCAACGCACAAGCGGCGGACGCTCGGACAACGATCGTGTTACCGGCGGCAGGGTAGCGACGCGCTGCACGTGCGGCGTGGCTGCGGTGATTTCCGCAGTTGATCGTCATATGCCCGGGTCGGCCTGGCCAATTATGACAGTTTGTAACGATGCCGGCTGGGTTTGCAAGCCGGTCCAGGTCCGTGCCAAATGGTAGGGTATCAACGAAGCGGAACAGTAATGATGCTGTGGAAATTGCCGTTGGCCGGCCTGCTCCTGCTGCCAACCCTCGCCGCCGCGCAGCCGGTAACCGGGCTTTATATTGGCGGTGGGGCTGGATACAATTTGCCGGAAAGCCCCCCTCTGTCCAGCGGCGGCAATATCGCGCCGGGCGGCGGGTTTGTTGGTCTCGGTAGCGTCGGCTACGGGCTCGGCAACGGGTTTCGCTTCGAGCTGGAGGGCGATTATTGAGAGTCTCCACTGCCGTCGGAATCGACAACATTCATTGCGAGCAATAGCGGGAATCAACACAAATACGGTGTCATGGTGAATGCACTGTATGACTTCAGCGTTGGCGTGCCTTGGCTCCATCCGTATTTGGGCGTTGGCGCTGGGTATGCCCTGGTCGAATTTCTCACGCCAGCGTGTCTTTACCGCCGCCGCTTTCCCGTTTGTAAGCCAAAGCTTTAGCCAGACGCAGGGTAATTTCGCGTTCCAGGCGATCGCCGGATTGTCGGTGCCGATTTCGAATATCCCCGGCCTTGCGGTGACGGCGGAATACCGTTCTTTGGAATACCTGGGAGCGAAACCTTCTCGGGAAGCGACGTCGTGGTGGGAGGGATAAACGCGCCCCTCTCAATCAAAGTACTGCATCAATACGATCATCGTTTTCTGGTCGGCGTGCGGTATGGTTTCGGCGTGACCCCGCTGCCGCCGGCCCCGGCGCCGATGGCAGCACCGGCGCCTGCCCCGGCGCGCAGCTACCTGGTGTTCTTCGACTGGGACAAGGCGACGCCGCCGGCCCGCGCCCAGCAGATCATCAAGGAAGCGGCGGACAACTCGACGAAGGTTCAGTACACGCGGATCGAGGTGAACGGTTATACGGATACGTCGGGCACGGCGTAGTACAACCGGGGTTTGTCGGTGCGGCGTGCACAGGCGGTGGCTGCGGAGTTGGTAAGGGATGGCGTTCCGAGGGCCGCGATCGCGATCCAGGGCTTTGGCGAGACACATCTGCTGGTGCCGACCGGGCCGGGCGCGCGTGAGCCACAGAACCGCCGCGTCGAGATCATCATTCGGTAGCGCGGAGTGACGGAATAGCTTTGCTATTCCGTTGGGGTGGACGGTGGAGTCGTGACGTGCTCGGGGCGGAAGCCCATGCCGAGCACACGCGCGGGGAAACGTTGCAGATAGGGGCAGCGTCCGATCAATCGTAGCGCGAATGGCGGGCGTGGGGTGCTGGTGCCGCGCAGAACATTCGTGATGACGCGGTTCTGGATGACGATCTGCATGCGTTGCGTCAGACGCACGGGCAGCGTGCGACGGCGTTGTACGGCGGCGAGGTCGGCCTCGGTGAGCGTGCCGGCGCGCAGGCGCGGCGCCAGGATGTTCGCCGCTGCGATGGCATCCTGCACCGCCAGGTTCACACCCACGCCGCCGATCGGCGACATGGCGTGTGCGGCGTCACCGATACACAGGAAACCAGGCAGATACCATTTCGGAAGCCGATTGACAGCGACCGTCAGCAGCTTCACGTCGTCCCATGATTTCAGCTCCTGCACGCGGTCGGCGAAGGCCGGGATCAGGCGAACGATTTCCTGGCGGAACGCGTCCAGCCCGCCCGCGCGCACGGTGCCGTAGCCGCCCTTGGCAATGACAAAGGCGCACTGCCAATACTCCTCGCGGTTGATCGTCACCATCATCCGCCCGGCATCGAGCCGCCCGAGCGTGTCCGGCGGATCGCCCTCACGGCGCGACAGACGCAGCCACAGGACATCCATCGGCGCGCCGAGTTCGATTGGCTCGAAGCCCGCCAGCGGCCGCAGGGTGGAATGTCGCCCGTCGGCGGCGATGGTGAGGTCGGCGCGAACCGCGACCGGGCCGGTCGGGGTCGTCGCCGTCACGCCCACGATGCGCGCGCCCTCACGCAGCAGATCAGTCGCCTCGGCATCCATCATCAGATGGAACTTCGGATACACGCGGCCCTGCTGGGCAAGGAAGTCGAGGAAATCCCATTGCGGCATCAGCGCAATGAATTTGCATCGCGTCGGCAGGTGAGAAAAATCCGCGAGATACAACAACTCGTCGCCGATCTGCACGGCGATGCGCGGCAGCTCGCTGTGTGGCAGCGCCAGGAACGCCTCCAGCAACCCCAGCTCGTGCATCACCTGCAAGGTCGAGGGATGGATCGTGTCGCCGCGGAAATCGCGGAAGAAGTCGCGATGTTTCTCCAGCACCACGACATCGACGCCGGCGCGCGCCAGCAGAAAACCGGCCATTACGCCCGCGGGGCCGCCGCCGGCGATGCAGCAGGTTGTGGTGATGGTATCCGGCATGACCAATACGTCTCCCGAACCGTCTCTACATCGATGCGAATCCTACGCCGGAAGCGGCAGTGGCGCTACCGCGCCTCGTGCCAGGGTTCCGGGCGGGCCTGGCGCTCGAACACCACCATGCTGTCGTAGAAACTGATGCCATTCGTGTGGGCGCAGAACGCGGACACGGCGATGTAACCGTTGTGCTCGGCGGGCGACGTGCCAAGGCGGCGGAAGGCGTGCGGATCGCGTGTCCAGCTATGCAGCGCGACGCAGGACGCGAAGGCGTGGTCGAGGAAGGTGCGTCCGTCCTAGGTATCGGTGGAGTCACCGCCCCACAGGCTGGTGACCGCATCCTCCACCATGTAAACGCCGGGCGTGCGCATCGCGGGATACAGCGTGTCGAAGGAAATGATCTGCTGGCGCATGTCGTGGCTGTTATCGTCCAGCACGATGTCGGGTGAGCCGACCTCTGCCAGCACGCGGCGCAGGAATTCCGGATCGGCCTGGTCACCGATGAAGACCGAGATCGGGCCGTCAGCGAAGGCGGCGCAGGCGGGGTCGATGTCGAGGCCGATGATGCGGCTGCCGGGGCAAAGTAATCACGCCACATGCGCAATGATCTGCCACGATAGACACCGATCTCGATCATCGTGATCGGGCGATCGCGATAGGCGGCGAAGTGGCGTTCGTAGATATCGAAGTAGTGATGCCACTTGTGCATTGGCAGCCCGGCGCGCTGGTCGAGGACGGCGCGGTACAGCGGCGACGCGGGATCGGATTGCGGTCGCGGCGGTGAGGCCGGGGCCGGATCGATCACCTGCGCGCGGTCCCGCGCCCAGCGCGCATGCCGCAGGCACCACGCGAGCTCGGTCAGGCGTCGGCGCAGGCCGCGCGCCGGCACCAGCACTGCGGCCCGGCGCTAGGGCCCGGCCGTGGGCGGTGTATCACGTGGCGTGTCATGCCCGGTCTCGGATCCGTTCGGGATCAGTAGACCATGCGTGTCGACCGTTGCGCCAGCGCCTTGATCGGGCTGGGGTTTTCGCGGCGGGGTGGGGTCGCTGATGACGTCGAAGTCGAAACTGGCTCGGACCATGGATGGCTCCTTCGGGTGAGGGAACCGCCTGCTGTCGTGACGTGCGATCGAATGGAATGGTCCAGAAATACGAAAGCCGCCTCGACAGGGGCGGCTTCGGGGAACGTCTACGTGTGCACGATCCTAGGCCGCCAGGGTGTACCAGCGGTACCAAAATCGCGAGGTGGGGGTCATTCGGACCATGCAGGCCATATAGCGTCGACGGCGCGCGAGCGCAACCATCATCGTGGATGCGCGACGGCGAAGGCCGCGGCGGCCTGTTCGATCGTGTCGGTTGGATGGTCGCGGCAATAGGCATCGATCCAGGCCCAGACATGCGGCGCGTCGGTGCCATGCAGCGGCTCCAGCTCGCCCAGATGCATGTTACCGATGCCGGACAGGAAGCCGATCACCCATTGCGCGTCGACGATGGCGGCACGTTGATCCGGTTCGCGTCGGTCGGCGGCCCAGATGTCGCACGAGGCGGTGCCGATATTGGTCGGCCGAAGGCCCTGCGCCAGCGCAACCGCCTGTGCGAGGCTGGCTATCACGGCCAAGGTGGCAAGGCCGGTGCGTGCGAGCGGAGGCATGATGCGCCCGCGCTACTCGGCCGCTTGTGCGAGCGGCAGCCAGCTCTTGTTCTCGCCCGCATACAGCGCACCCGGATTCCCACTGACGGTGGTGCGCCACATGATGCGCTGTTCCTTTTCGTGATCGTACCAAGTGGCGGCGTGGATCAGGCAGCGATTGTCCCATACCAGCACGTCGCCGCGTGTCCATTCGTGGGCATAGACGAACTGCCGTTGGGTGGCGTGGGCGACGAGGGCTTCCAGCAGTTTCGCGCCCTCGCCGTGCACGCCGGGGGACAAGCCGGCGATGGGACCTTCTACCCAGTCCATCTGTCCATACTCGCACGTATACAGCGCGCGCTTGCCGGTGACCGGATGCACGCGCACCAGCGGCTGGCGCTGCGGCTGCTCCAGCGGGCCGAGCGCGCGTGGCGTTTTGCCATCCAGCACATCGTTGCGGCCGCGGCCGGCGCTGAGGCTGACGTGAATCCCGTCATGCGTATCGGCGAGCGCCTTCAGGTCCGGCGGCAGTGCTTCATAGGCGGCGGTGGTGTCGGCGAACAGCGTCTGACCGGAGCCCTGTGTCACCGGCGTGACGGCAAGGAACAGCGAAATGTCCGGCGGCGGGCGGCGATAGCTCTGGTCGGTGTGCCAGCCGCGGCGGTGCGGGAACTGAACGGGCAGCTTCCCGTCGGCAGTGAGCGGCGGGTCGGGGCGGCGCGGCGGCGGCCGGTTCACAGGCGGAACGTTCGAGACGATAAAGATCTCGGGCACCGCGGGGTGCACCATGTTCAGCGACGTCAGCGTCTGGCGATAATCTTCGACCTCCGGGCCGAAGGCACGGCTCAGGCGTACCAGCAGGTCCGGTGTGTCGATCATCGCGGTCATGTCGGGCAGCAGCAGCAGGCCGCTGCTGTCGGCGAGCGCGCGGGCCAGGCCGGTGGGGTCGTGCTCGGCCGCGTCGATCAGCGCGGGCGCACCGCCGGCGATGCTGAGCCTGCCGCCGAAGCCGACACCGGGCAGGGGTCTGACCAGTTCCAAACTGCCGCTCACTGCCTGTCTGCCTCGCGCCACGCGGTTGTCGAAGGCGACAGTCTAGGCGCGGTGTTTCCCGCGCGGCAAACCGGACGGCGCGGATCAGGGTGGGGCGGGGGTCGGCCAGTTCGGGCGGTCGAGCGGATCCGGCGTGTGCCGATATTCCATGTGGTCCGCGACCAGGCGTATGCCGGTGACCTGAGCCCCGGAACTTCCTCCAGTTTTGAGGAGAGGCCGGAATCAAACGCGCGCCCATTGTGAGGTGTGTTGCCTATCGTTCATGCACAGTGCCCTGTTCCTTCACCGGCCGGTGAGTTAATCCCGCCATCATGACGCAGACGGACGATGGCAAGCGAGCGGCGCGGGCCTGGACGCGGCAGCAGACACGGCTCGGCGCGCGCCCGGCGCGACCGGTGGTGGGGCTTGGGCTGGTCGGCATCGCGTTTGCGATCGGCCAGGTCTGGTGCATGGCGACGGTGCTCGCCACGGCGTTGGGCGGGCATGGCGTGGCTCTGCCGCCGCTGATCGGCTTCGGCGTACTGGCGTTGCTGCGGGCGGGGCTGGGGTATGTTGCGGAACATGCGGCGTTCCAGGCGGGAGCGGTGGCGCGGCGGCGGCTGCGCAGTGACGCGCTGACCCGGCTGCTACATGCCGGCCCGGCGCTGCTGCGCACGCGGCATTCGGGCGACCTCGCCGCCATCGTGGTGGATCGGGTGGAGGCGCTGGACGGGTTGTTCTCGCGCTGGGTGCCGGCGGCGACGCTGGCCGTGGCTGGGCCGATCCTGGTGGCGCTGGCCGCACTGTGGGCTGACCCGCTCGCTGCCTTGGTGCTGACGCTGTGCGGGCTGCTGGTGCCGGTGGCGATGGCGTTGGCCGGCATTGGCGCCGCCGCAGCCTCGCGCGGTCAGTTCCTCGCGTTGGCGCGGCTGCAGGCACGGTTCCTCGATCGGGTGCGCGGCGTCGCCACCATCGTGCTGGCCGGGCGGGCGGAGGACGAGGCGCAAGCGCTGGCCGTGGCGGCGGCGGACCTCGGCAAGCGGACGATGCGGGTGCTGCGGGTGGCGTTCCTGTCGTCGGCGGCGTTGGATCTGGCGACAGTGGCAGCGTTGGCGCTGCTGGCGGTGCATTATGGCATCGCGCTGCGGGTGGGCACGCTGGCGCAGCCGGCGCGGGCGCTGTTCGCGCTGCTGCTGGTGCCGGAGTTTTTCGCCCCGCTGCGCGGGTTCGCCGCGGCGTATCAGGACCGACTGCATGCCACCGGTGCGGCCGAGGCCTTGATCGAGCTGCCTCCGGCGCCCGAGCCGGCGCCGCCGCCGGCCAAGCCGGTGCGCACGGTGGCGGCCAGCGGCGTGACGGTGGCGTTCGAGGACGTGCACCTCACCTGGGATCCGGCGCGCGGGCCGGCGCTGGATGGGCTGAGCTTCCGGGTGCCGGCCGGTGAGACGCTGGTGCTGGCCGGGCCGTCGGGCGCGGGGAAGTCGACGGTGATCGAGATCCTGCTGGGCTTCGCGCGCCCGGACCGCGGGCGGGTGACGCTGAACGGGGCAGACATCACTGACCTTGTGCCGCAGTCGCTGAACCGGCTGACGGCGTGGATCGGCCAGCGGCCGGTGCTGTTCGCGGGCTCGGTCCGCGACAACATCCGATTTGCCCGGCCCGAGGCGACGGATGCCGAGATCGCCGAGGCGGCGCGGGTGGCGCGGGTGAGCGAGTTCGCCGATGCGCTGCCGGAGAAGTTGGATACGCGCGTGGGGGAGGGGGGTTACGGGCTCTCCGGCGGGCAGGCGCAGCGGGTGGCGATCGCGCGGGCGTTCCTGAAGAACGCGCCGCTGCTGCTGCTGGATGAGCCGACGGCGCATCTGGATCCGGCAACTGAGAGCGACGTTCTGGAGGGGCTGCGGCGGCTGGCAATCGGGCGGACGGTGATCATGGCGAGCCACTCGGTGGGCTCGCAGGCGCTGCGCGGGCAGAGGTTGGACATTAGGGGCGGCAGGGCCGCGGCGGCACGGGGGGTGGCGTGAGCGGCGCGCGCACGTATACCGCGCCCATGAAGCGGGCGAGGTCGGCGCGCGAAGCGCCGGCGCGTGAGGATCGTGCGGGCGGTCTCACGCGTCTCGCTCTGCTCGCCGGCGTCTCGCGCGCAGCCGAAGCAGTGGTGTGATGCGGGACCTGCTTCGCATCCTTGGGCTGTGGCGCGGGCGGCTGGGATGGCTGCTGCTGGGGGCGGTGGTGTCGCTGGGCGCGCTGGCGGTGGGC
The DNA here is from genome assembly GCA_035486355.1 of Acetobacteraceae bacterium. Taxonomy (GTDB): domain Bacteria; phylum Pseudomonadota; class Alphaproteobacteria; order Acetobacterales; family Acetobacteraceae; genus Palsa-883. Next base: position 7,078 of record DATHNE010000011.1, on the reverse strand, counting down.
GTCGGGCTGATGGCGGTGGCGGGCACGGTGTTGGCGGTCGCGGTCACCGCCGGCGCGCTGGTGGCGCCCAGCGTGTTGCGCGGCCTAGGCAGCGCGCGGGTGGTGCTCCGGTATCTCGAACGGTTGGTGACGCACGCGGCGACATTCCGCGCGCTGGCCGACCTTCGGGTGTGGTTCTTCCGTGGCTTGGCGCGCAGCGGGGCCGGCGGGTTGGGGTTCCGGCAGGCAGGCGACCTGCTGGCGCGGCTGGTAGGCGATATCGAGGCGCTGGATGGCCTCTATCTCCGCATCCTGCTGCCGCTGGCCGGCGCGGTGCTGTTGCTGCCGGTGCTGGGTCTGGTGGTGGGGGCGTACAGCCTGCCTCTGGCCGTGGCGCTGGTGGTGCTGTTCGCGCTCGCCGCCTTCGTGTTGCCCTGGGCCGCGGCGCGGATGACGCTGGCGCGCGGCGCGGCGCTGGCCGAGGCGGCGGGGGCGGTGCGCATCACCGCGCTGGACGCGCTGACCGGGCTGCGCGAGGTTCGCGCGTTCGGCGCCGAGGGCCGCATGCTGGCGGCGTTGCAGGCGCGGGAGACCTCGCTGCTGGCCGCACAGCACGCGGTGGCCGGGCGCGTCGCGCTGGCCAACGCGGGGGCGTTCCTGTGCGGGCAGGCGGCGATTCTGGCGGTGCTGGTCGCGGCGGGCACCAGCCCGGCCGTCGCTGTCGCCGCATCCTTCCTTGTGCTGGCGGCGTTCGAGGCGGTGGGCGGGCTGCCTCGGGCGGGCGCTCTGGCCGGGCATGCCGCGGCGGCGGCGCGCCGGGTGCTGGACGCGGCGGAGGCACCGGTGCCGGTGCCCGATCCGGCAACACCGCATCCGCTGCCGGCTGCGTTCACGCTGCGGTTTGACGGCGTGCATTTCCGCTGGCGCGCCGACCTTCCGGAGGTCTGCCGCGGGCTGACGCTGGAGCTGCCGCAGGGCGCGCGGGTGGCGTTGCTGGGGCCGTCGGGCGCGGGCAAGTCGACGCTGGCGGCGTTGGCCCTGAAGGTGGCGGCACCGCAGGCCGGGCGCATCCTGCTGGGTGGGGTGAATATCGCGGCGCTGGCGGCGGCGGACGTACGGGCGCGCATCTTCTGGCTGTCGCAGGCGACGCATCTGTTCGACGACACGATCCGCGCGAATTTGCTGCTGGCGCGGCCCGCGGCGGACGAGGCGGCGCTGTGGATGGCGCTGGATGCGGCGCAGATCGGCGACCTGGTGCGGGCGCTGCCCGATGGGCTGGACACCTGGGTGGGCGAGGGCGGCGCGAAGTTTTCGGGCGGCCAGGGGCGGCGGCTGGCGTTGGCGCGCGCGCTGCTGTCAGAGGCACCGGTGCTGATCCTGGATGAGCCGTGCGCCGGGCTGGATGCGGAGACCGAGCGGGCGTTCCTGGCGACGCTGAACGAGGTGGCGGCGGGGCGGAGCGTTGTGTTGATCACGCACCGGCTCGTGGGGGTGGAGAAGCTGGACCGGATTTTCCGGCTGTCCGGCGGCAAGGCATTGGCGGCGGCGGCGTAACGTTCCGAGGTTGCACGCGGCCAGGCGTATGATGCGAGAAGCGGGATCCTGTTTGCGGCGTTGGGTCGCGTCGGCGCCGGAAGCTGGCCGGCTGCTTTGGAGCTGAGGGGCGAGAAATGCCAACCTTCGCGCGCTTCGCCACGCCTACGAACCAAGCGCAACATCATAGCCGTCATTGACCGCCGATATGGCTTGCTCGGAGAATGATCCGGCCCCAGGCAAGGCGCCGATCGGGGTTAGCATCGGCTCAAAGGGTGACGACGATCTCACCGAACTGCCCGCTGTTCTCCAGATACCGGTGCACTTCCACCATCGCGTCGAACTTGAACATCCGATCGATGATCGGCTTGCGCGCGCCGCTCGCGAGGCCCTTGATGATGTCGTTCACCGCCTCCTTCCGGCGTTCCGCGTCGCCCGTCACGGTTCGAACGCTGGTAGTGTCCTAATTTGACGAAGCCGGAATGCCGGTCCGGACCGTCTCACGTCATGAGTCGCGACTCATGAGACGAGTATAATTCTAAATTGTTGCCACGATTCGACTCGCCCTGGTTTCCTACCCATGGTGCCGTCTTCGCACCGTCTCCCTCCGAGTCGCCGCCAGCCCGAACGGCGCGGGCATCGCGGATGACCCGGAGCGGTGGGCATTATCCCACCTTGGAGAGCCTACGATGGACCTCGAACAGAGGACCAAGGTCGTGCACGTGCGTAACTACGTGCGTGTGCGGTTCGGCCGCCAGGAGCATGTGCGTGCTCATTGGCGGAGACTACCACGGCAGCTCGAACTGCCGTTTTGATCGAGTGACTCGGCGTTGACGGCATCGCCCCCGCTGGCAGCATCTGAATCGCCAGTGGGGGCGCTGTCAACAACCGAATGGCTCAGGCGGCAGTCGTACGCTCCACCAGCTCCTCCATCGACCAAAGGTGATTGGAGACCCCAGCAGCCATTGCAGGAGCGCACCGGATGGTGCGGTGCCAGCGAACAAAGTTGTAGTGCGTGAAGTGTAGCGCAACAGCCGCCTTGTGGTTCTCGACCTTCTTCGAGAATGCATTGGTCAGGCGAGTGAAGCGCCGGATCGACATCCTCATAGTCAGGTTCTGCCTTTCGATCAGGCTGGTGGAGATATGGTCAGGGTCGGGCCTTCCTGTCACAACGCTCTTTTCCTGCCGCACGACATGGGGAGGGCTGTAACGGCCGGGGCCGACGGGATCAGCTTCGTAAAATTTAACCGCCTGCCCGTAATCGACATCTGCGCCGAATGCATCTTCTGTCGCCTCCACGTACGCGGCCAGGGCGTCGGAAGATAGCTGCACCCGGTTTGTCAGCCGCTCCGCCAGATCGTTCATGAATGCTGTAGCGCTGCCCAAGTCACGCTTGCCGATCCGGAACGCAGGCACCAGCTTGGTGTCGGGGTCCAGGGCAACAAAAGTCCACTGGTCCCCAACCCGGCTCCGATCATCGTTCGCTGCAAGGTGGCGCTGCTTCTTGGCCACGTAGGCCCAGATTTCGTCTACCTGGATACGCTTGCACGTCAGGTCGCGCATCTCGGCATCCATCAGGGCCTTACAACCCGTGCCAGCCTCGACCATTAGCCGCATCACCGTGTCGCGGTGCACGTCATACATCCGCTCGGTGGAGCGGATGGAATTGCCTTCGACGAGTGCGTTGATGATCTGGGTCCGGCGGGCGAGGTTGAGGCGGTTCATTGAAGGCACCCTTGCAATCTTATGTATATGTCATAATATACAACCGCCCGTCTGTCAATGAGGATATATACATGAATTTCCGAGAAGCGACCGATGAGTTATGTGCCAAAATAGACCATGACGATGTTGCACAGGCGCTGGGCGTCTCGACACAGACCGTGCGGCAGGCACGGATGACGCCCGGAATCGGCGCATATCGCACTCCGCCTGAAGACTGGGAGCGGGCCATAATCATGCTCGCCCGAAAACGCATGTCGCTGTATATGAGACTGATTGAAAATTTAGAACGCGCGGCGTCGAAGCCGACTTCACCGGTGACCGACTTCACCGGTGACCGACTTCATTACCTCACGAGCAGCGCAGGATCAGATGTACGACCAGCAGAAGATCATCCCAGAGGAGGTAGCACGAATCCTCGCATTGGAGGAGGGTTCGTACCTCGACGTAAAGGCAGTCGCGATAGCTCCCGCGAAACTCTCTCAATCCGTCTCTGCATTTGCGAACACGTCAGGCGGAGAACTCTTTGTCGGGATCGCAGAGGACATTGATCCCCTCGGCAAGGTGCGGACATGGCATGGCTTTAAGGACATTGAATCGGCAAATGCTGTGTTCCAAATTTTGGAGAAAATAGACCCCGCCGGAACATCCTATCGCGCCACCTTCCTGGCTACCGATGCGCAACACGGGTATGTCTTGCACCTGGTTATTTTCAAGTCGAAGGGCATAATCGCCGCGACTGACGGCAAGCCATACGTGAGGCGAGCTGCGCAAAACCTTTCGGTGTCAGACAAAGGTGCGTTGAAGCGTTTGGAATTGGATAAGGGGATTGTTTCGTTTGAAGACAATACCGTTAATACTCGTATCACCGATATTACAAACTCCACCGTCGCGCTTGAGTTTATTATGAATGTGGTGCCGACGGCCGAACCTGAGGCGTGGCTAGCAAAGCAGAATGTTATCGACGGAGGCAAGCCCACTGTTGCCGGCGTTGTGCTATTCAGTGATGAACCGCAGGCGGCGCTTCCAAAGCGGTCTGCAATCAAACTATATCGATATCAGACAAAGGAAGACGAGGGATCGCGTGAGTCATTGGCATTCGATCCGATAACGATTGAAGGATGTGCGTATGCACAAATTAAGAGTGCCGTCATCACAACCAAAGAGATTATCGAAGGGATTAGCAAGCTTGGTGCCGGCGGACTCGAAAAAATATCCTACCCTGACGAGACGCTACACGAAATAATTACGAATGCTGTTTTGCATCGTGACTACAGCATTGCATCCGATGTTCACGTTCGCATCTACGACAATAGGATCGAAGTTGAGAGCCCCGGCCGCCTTCCTGGCCACGTTACCAAAGAGAATATCTTGAAGGAACAATCAGCCCGGAACCCAAAAATCGTGCGGCTGATCAATAAATTTCCTGATGCACCCAACAAAGACGTTGGCGAGGGGTTGAACACGGCATTTGAGGCAATGCGAAAGCTACGGCTTCAACCCCCTGAAATCGAGGAGCGTGAGCATTCTGTTGTTATTCATATCCGCCACGCTCCGCTTGCTTCGCCCCACGATGTAGTGATTGACTATCTGAAGAATCACGACGAGATCTCAAATAGGACTGTCCGAGACCTCACCGGCATTGGTTCCGAGAACGTCGTAAAACAGGTCTTTTTGGATCTTGCCGGACGTAAGTTGTTAGAGCGGGTGCCCGGAAAGAAGGGTAGCGCGTCCGCATGGCGTAAGCACACCGGTTATTATGATAAACCGGATGCAGAAACGCCGACAGAGGACGATGAATCGTGAGCGATGTGCTGTTCTCCGAATTACAACTAGCCGTGGAGTCCATGCACTCCTGCCGCGCGACGTTCGTCCAAACAGCACCCGTGCGGGAGATGTTCCGGCGCAAGGTCGCGTGGGAAGGCAGTGTGCATGTGTTCGACATCACCGGGAACCCGCAGGCGACCTGTGCCTATGCGTGGTCGTCTCCCATCGAGGGCAGCGACAAATGGCGGCTCTTCGCGGTGTTACAGATGGGGGCGATCAAGTCGCCCGTGGATGCGGTGCGGGCCGCGATCGTGGCGGAGCATCGGAGGAAAGCATCAGAATGAAGAGGTTACTTTTAGCGGGGATATTAACGACCACTAGCCATGCGTGGGGAGCGAGCGCAGGCGATCTCTGGGCCGCCTGCAATAGCCCTCCGGGGTCTCCCGGCGACACCATGTGCAGCTCTTACATTAACGGGTATGCAAACGGTGTTCTTGGCGACCAAGTAGCCAAAGAGCATGGAAAACCGATTTGCATCCCGGACCACACTAATACGCTTCAGATTCGTCTGATGGTTCGGTCATTTCTGGACCTGCATCCAGAGGTACGAACTGGTGATCTGGGAGGAGTTGTGGCGAGCGCGATGGCTGCGGCCTATCCTTGTCCGAAATGAGGAACTCGTTTCGGCTTCGTCAAATTAGGACACTACCCGAACGCTGTATCCCTTGACCACGGGCATCTAATCAGCGGCCGACACGATGCAAACCGGACGTTCAGACTGATCAACGACCGAAGCACGTTCCCCATTGCCACACCTACGTGTGATCGGTAGCGATCCCTGGGGAGGGTGATCGCTTGACCAACACATAACCCATCAGTTATATAGATGATCCATATCCACGGGGTTATGGATCGCCGATGCCCAACCCTCACGACCTGCTGTTCCGAACCCTCGCCGACCCGACCCGCCGGGCGCTCTTCGAGCGCCTGTGCCGCGACGGCGAGCAGACCGTCGGCGCCCTGACCGCGCAGTCCGGGGTCTCGCAACCGGCCGTGTCAAAACATCTCGGCGTCCTGAAGTCGGCCGGATTGGTCCGAAATCGTTATGAAGGCCGGCAGACCCATGTCAGCGCGCAGCTCGGTGCGCTCGCCCCGCTGATCGACTGGACCAGCCAGATGGCCGGATTCTGGCAGAGGCGGTTCGATGACCTCGAAGACCTGCTGAAAAGGATGGACCAATGACCACACCATCGACCGAAACGCTGGCCGTCGTTGTCGAACGCGAGATCGCGCATCCGCCGGAAAAGCTCTGGCGCGCGCTCACGCAGCCGCACCTGATCGAGGAATGGCTGATGAAGAACGACTTCAAGCCCGTGGTGGACCATCGCTTCAAGTTCACCGCCGACTGGGGCTCGGTCGATTGCGAGGTCAAGACGGTCGAGCCGGACAAGACCCTGGCCTACACCTGGGGCGCGTTCGGCCTGGGAACCGTCGTCACCTGGACTCTCACCCCTACCAGGACCGGGACCCGCCTACGCATGGAACAGTCGGGCTTCCGGCCCGATCAGCAGCAGGCCTACCAGGGCGCCAGGTACGGGTGGCAACGGTTCCTTGCGGCGCTTGAGCAGGCTTTGGCGCGGATGGATTGAAGTCTGCGGGTGCATTCGATACCGGGCGCGGTCCAGGCGCAGCCCGCCCCGCACCACATTGTTGCGCCAATCGCCGATAACGATCCCCCTGACCGGAACGGTTGCTCCTTTCGGGGCACACTCACGATTGCAACCGCGAGAACCTTGATCGCAGGACACGGCAAGCAGAAATCGAGGCGTAAAGATTCAAAATGAATCCATCGGAGCGCATTGACCAACTGATCGCGGGACTCACGGACTGGCGCGGCAAAACTTTTGCCAGCATCCGCAAGAGCATTCTTCAGGCTGACGGCGAGATCGTCGAGGAATGGAAGTGGATGGGAAGCCCGGTGTGGTACCGCCACGGAATCATCGCGGTCGCCAATGCCCACAAGGGGAAGGTGAAACTGACCTTTTCCTACGGGGCGAGCCTGTCCGATCCCGACAAG
>DATHNE010000010.1:0-9057 GCA_035486355.1 Acetobacteraceae bacterium | reverse complement strand
CGCGCGCCATGGCTTCGTCCGCCACTTGCTCCGCCACGCGGCGTTGCCGGGCGAACGGCGCCTTGGTCGCCTTGTCGCGCACCAGTTCGATCCCGCGCAGCAGGCCCTTGCCGCGCAGGTCACCGACGATGGGCAATTCGCGGAAGGCTTCAAGCTCCGCGGCCAGCAAGCCGCCCATCTCGGCTGCGCGCGCGACGAGGCCCAGCCGTTCAATTTCATCCAGCACGGCACTGCCGATCGCAGCGGTCAGCGTATGCCCGGCGAAGGTCTCGCCATGCCGGAACGAGGTGTTGGTGGTTTCGAACGCGGCGTAGACGCGTTCATGCACCAGCGTCGCGCCGATCGGCACGTAGCCACCGCCGATGCCTTTCGCCAGCGTGATTAGGTCGGGCACCACGTCCCAATGATCGATGCCCATGTTGCGACCCGTCCGGCCGGCACCGGTGACCACCTCATCGGCGATCAACAGCACGTCGTGGTGATCGCAGATCTCGCGAACGCGGGCGAAGTATCCGTCCGACGCGGCCAGCGCGCCCAGCGGACCGCCAGATACCGGCTCGACAATGAAGGCCGAGATATACTGTGGACCGATGCGCTGGATCGTCCGTTCCAACTCCTCCGCGCAATCGATGTGGCAGTTGTCCGGCGTCTTGCCGAATGGGCAGCGGTAGCAATACGGCGGTTCGATATGCGGAAAGTCCAACAGATAGGGTTCGTATGGCTCGCGCCGCTTGGTCTGCCCCGTCATCGACAAAGCGCCGAGCGAGCTGCCGTGATAGCTGTTCCACCGTGAGATGACTTTGGTCTTCTCCGGATGGCCGGCCAGCAAATGATAATGCCGCGCCAGCTTCAGCGCCGTCTCGTTCGCCGCCGATCCCGAGGTGGACATCCAGACCCTGGCGAAGCCGGGCGGCGCCAGGGCCAGCAGCTGGGCGGAGAACCGTTGCTCTGCCTCACTGGTGAAGTTGCCGGTATGGGCGAAGGCGATGCGATGCGCCTGCGCTGCCATCGCATGCTCTACCGCCGGCGAGCCGTGGCCGATATTCACCACGAAGACGCCGCCCGCGCCATCGATGTAGCGCTTTCCGGCAGCATCGAACACGTAGATGCCCTCGCCGCGATCGACCATGGGATAGTCGCGGCCTATCTCGCGGTGGAACACCCGGTCGGCGTTGACGGACGCGGTCATGGCGTCATCCTTTCCAGCGCGTCAGGTAATGTTCGATACGGGTCATCAGCCCGGACAGCAGGTCTGCCAGGATCACCAGCACCAGCAGCACGGCGAACACGCCGTTGGCGTTGAAGGTATTCGAATAATAGCTGATCAGGCTGCCCAGGCCCTTGCCGCCGGCGATCAGTTCCGCAGTGACGACGCCGAGCAATGTGTAGACCAGGCCCAAACGCAAACCGGCGAAAATCGCCGGTGCCGCGGTTGGTACCACGATGTGCAGGAAGATGTGGCGTTGCGTCAGGCCCAGGCTGCGCGCCAGCAAGATATGGTCGGGGTCGACGGATTGCGCGCCGGCGATCGTGTTGTAGAGCAAAATGAAATACATCAGCGAGATGCCGGAGACGATCTTCGACAAGGCGCCAAGGCCGAACCAGATGATAAACAGTGGCACCAGCGCGACGCGCGGCAAGGCGTTCATCGCATTCAAATACGGATCGACCACGGCTTTCAGCAGTGGCCAGGCATGCAGCACCAGCGCAGTCAGCAGCGCCAGAACACCGCCCAGCACGAAGGCCGCCAGCGTGGCCGACAGCGTGTCGGCGATCGCGTGCAGGATGCTGCCGCCGAGCAATTCCTCCATCATCATCGGCAGGAACACCGAGGGCTGGCCGATGAAAGCGGCCGGTATCAGGTCCAGCCGCGCCAGCGCCTCCCATCCGCCGACGGTCACCAGGAGCAACACGATGCGTCCGGCGAACACCAGCGAACGGTGGCGGCGTGCTCCATTGTGTTCCGTATCGTGATCCGTGTCAGATTTCAGCGCGTCGGGCGGAGGCGTCATGATACTGGTTCCACCGCGCGTTCCAGCTCATGCCAGAGCTGCGCGCACAGCTCGTGGAACTCCCGCATCGCCTGCATCTTACTGGCGGAACGCGGGCGCGGCAGCGCGATTGGCACGTCGGCGATGATCCGGCCGGGGCGCGCCGACATGACGATCACCCGATCGGACAGCGCCACCGCCTCGGCGAGATCGTGGCTGACCAGCACCACGGTGCTGTGGACCCGCTCCCAAAGTTTCAACAGCTGGTCCTGCAGCAGCAGCTTGGTCTGCGCGTCGAGTGCGCCGAACGGTTCGTCGAGGAAGATATGCGCGCTTTCGAGCGAGAAGGTGCGTGCCAGGGCGACGCGCTGGCGCATGCCCTGCGACAGCTGGCGCGGATAGGCGTGCTCGAAGCCCGCCAGTCCGACATCGGCCAGCAGTGAACGGATCAGCGTGTCGCGGCGCTGCGGGTCCGGTTGCCGCGTAGCCACCGCGAAGTCGATATTACCGTAAGCGGTGCGCCACGGAAGCAGCGCATCGCGGGCGAACATGCGTGCGGTATCGCGCCGCCCGGCGAGCGGCGGAGCACCTGCGACCAGCATCGAGCCACGCTGCAGCGGCAGCAGGCCGCTCATCAGGTCCAGCGCGGTGGTCTTGCCGCAGCCGCTCGGCCCGACCAACGAGACGAACTCGCCCTTGCCGATCGCCAGCGACAGCCCATCGAGCACGCGCAGCGCGCGCCCATGCCGGCGGAACGCATGCACGACGCCGTCCAGCACGATCTCGCCGCCATGTCCCGGGCTTGTACCCATGCTGCGCAACCTATGGCTTCGGCGCGCCTGCGTAGATCACATCGTCGGCTGGAACCGCATGCGGGATCAGCTTGTTGTCGAGCAAGTATTTGTTCCATGCATCGATCGCGCCACGATCAACGGTCGATCCGAAATAGCTGTTGTAGTTGTCGATCATCAGCGCAACGGTTTGTGCACGCTTGTCCTCCGGAATGATCGAGGTGTTGACATACTTGCCGATCAGTTCGGTCAGCTTCGCGCGGTTGGCCGGGCTCTTGATCCAGGCGATCGCATCGGTGTGCGCCTTGATGAAGGCGTTGACGACGTCCGGATGCGCGCGAATGAAAGCAGCCTTGCACGACCAGTCCTCGAACGCGCCGCCGAGCTTTTGCAGCAGCCCGGGACCCTGGCCGGCACTGAGATTGATGATGGACTTGCCGCTGCCCAGCGCCCGGATGATCTCCGGGAACGGCGTGAACGCCACCTGCGCGTCGATCCGGTCGGCCTGCCAGGCGGCGAGCGCAGTGTTCGACGAACCGTCCGCAACATAGGTGACGTCGTCCGGCGTCAGGCCGGCGCCCTTGAGCAAGGCGTTCATCATCAGATGCGTCGATGCGCCGAGCGCATTGACGCCGATCCGCATCCCCTTGAGGTCCTGCATGATTGCGGGATAGCCGGCGGCTTCGTGTGGTAGTTTGAGCTTGTTGCTGGCGACCACGTCGAAGAAGTTACGCACCTCGTTGCCGACGACGATGCGCAGGTCGGAACCGTGCACCTGGTTCTCGATGATCTGGTCAGTCGGCGGCTCGATGAAGTCGAGGCTGCCGCCGAGCAAGGCGGCGACGCCGGCCGGGCCGGACCCCACCACGGTCAGGTCGGGATCGAGGTGGTATTTTTCGTAGAAGCCGGCGTCGCGGGAGACGAAGACGGGCAGTGAGGTATAGGCGCCATTGTAAACCATGACGCGGATTTTTGTCCCCGCAGGCGGGATGGCGCTGGTCACCGGCAAATCGTCGGCGCGTGCCGCTCTACCGAGTAAGCCCGCCGTCACCGCCAGCACGAGAGCGATCGCCCAGGCAATCCCTCGCGTGCCGCCGAAACCCCGCTTGCTCATGTTATTCTCCCTTGCCCCGCCCGTCATTTTCTCGTCTGCTCGTCTTGCTTGTCAGCCAGCGTCGCGCCGCGCCCTGCGCAAGTGTTCCGTGGCGACCAGATCGATCGAGCCGTCCGCCGCAAACTGGACCGCATAGATGGCCACCGCCGCCGCCTGGCTGACCACGCCGTCGCGCACGTCGCGCCCGACAAGGTCGGGATCGCGATCCAGCGGGTCGCCGAAGCCGCCGCCGCCGGGCGATTGCATCACCAGGCGCGATGCCCCCAGACGCAGCAGCGCGTATTGCGGCGGCGAGAGAACCGACCCGTCCCGGCCGTGCACGGCCAGGGTGCCGCCGGCGCCGTCGCCGCCATGCTCCACGCCTTTGCCGGTGGCACGGCCGACGCCCTCGCCGCGAAACGAATACACCGCCTCGAGATCGATCTCGGCTTCGTATTCGATGCCGGTGCCGCCGCGCCATTTGCCGGGACCGGCCGCGTCGCAGCGGAACTCCTGCCGGTGCACGCGCACCGGGTACAATTGCTCGTAGGTTTCCGCATTCGGAATGACCAAGCCGCCCAGTGTGATCATTGGCCCCATCTGGTTGAAGCCGTCGCGCCCGGCGACCGCACCCGCGCCGGAGCCGCCGCCCCAATGGTACAGCACCCAGGTCGTGCCGCCTGCCCTGGTGCCCGACGACACCGGAAACGCGTTCTTGCCCCAGCCGGCGATGTTGCGTGCCGGATCAGCCTGGCCGAGCGCCCACCAGCAGACATGCATGATCTCGTGCGCCGGGAACACTGTGCACATGGTCAGCGGCGCCGGCGCCCGCGCGTTCACCAGGCTGCCTTCGGGGGCAATGATGCGGATCGCCCGGAACGTGCCCTCGTTGCGCGGAATGTCGGTCGCGAAGAACGCTGCGAAAGCGGCATAGACCGCCGAATGCGTGTTGGCGAGCGACGAATTCTTGAAGCCGCGGATCTGCGGATCGGTGCCGGTGAAATCCACCGTGGCGCCGTCTGCATCCAATGTCACGGCGACGCGGATGCGAATGTCGGCCGGTACGAAGCAATCGGTGTCGTAGCTTTCCTCGGCCTGCCAGGAGCCATGCGGCAAGGCCGCCAGTGCGGTGCGCAGCCGCCGCTCACCATGGTCGAGGATCGCGGCGAAACATTTTGCCGCGGCATCGCCGCCGAAATCCTCGATCAGCTCTTCCACCAGATCGGCGATCTGTTCCGCGCCGATCTGCGTCGAGCCAAGCATCGCCCGCAAATCGCCGTCGAGTAATTCGGGGCAGCGCGTATTCAGCAGCAGCAGCTGCCAGAGGTCATTGCGTGTGACGCCATGCTCGATCAGCTTCAGCACGGGCAGGCGGATGCCTTCGTGAAAGATCTCGGTTGCTTCGGGGTTGTAGGTGCCGGCCGCGCCGCCGCCGATATCCGACTGGTGCGCGCGGTTGCAGGCGAAGGCGGTCAGTGCGCCACCGGCGAACACCGGCCGGGCGATCACCCAGTCCGGCAGATGATTGCCGCCGGCAACATACGGGTCGTTCAGCAGGAACACATCGCCCTCGACGATGTTGCCGGCGAAGCTTTTCAGCACAGCACGGATTGCGAATCCGCCACCGCCGGTATGGATTGGAATGCCGTCAGCCTGGGACACCAGCGTGCCGTCGCGATCGGTGATGAAGCAGCTGAAATCGTGCGATTGGTTGAAGATCGGGCTGCGCGAGGTGCGGACCATCACCCAGCCCATCTGCCGCGCGATATGGTCCAAGCGGTTCTGCACCAGAGCAAGTGTCACTGGATCGACGTCATGCCCAGCGGATGCGGCTTGCATGGCGATCAATCCTCCCGCGCCAGGTCGATGACGAAATTGCCGGCGGCGTCCACCGTCAGGCAATCGCCAGCACCAACCAGGACCGTGGTGGTCTGTTCTTCGACGATCGCGGGGCCGCTGAAGCCGTGACCGGGTGCAAGCTCGCCGCCGCGATAGACCCGCACGTCCGCCCAGCTGCGCCGCGCATCCACCCAGACGCGACGATTTTCCGTTTGCGGGGCCTCGGTGGTGGCACGCGCCGGCGCGGCGGCAGCCAAAGGCGGCAGGTGCCCGATTCCGGCCAGCCGCAGCTTGGTCATTTCGATCAGCCCGGCCGGCTGAATATGGCCGAACAACCGTTCGTGCTCTGCCTCGAACGCGCGCCGCACTGCGGCGGGATCGATCGGTCCGGCCGGCAGCGCAACAGTGACGTCCCATTGCTGGCCGACATAACGCAGGTCGACAGCATGAAGCAGCGTAACGCTATCGGGCCGGAATCCCTCGCGCGCCAGCGTCGCCATCGCGGCGTCCCGCAACCGTTCGAAGTTGCGCGCGATCGCCACTTGGTCCGGGCGATCGAGCTCGCCGAAATGCACGCGCAGGAAGTCGTGGCGGACGTCGGAATTCAGCATGCCGAGCGCACAGAACGCCCCCGCCAGCCGCGGCACATAGACCCGCCGGCAGCCGAGCGCCCGGGCAACGTTGGCGGCATGCAAGGCGCCGGCTCCGCCACCGGCGATCAGCGTGAAGCGGCGCGGATCGTGGCCCCTCTCGATGCTGATGCGCTGCACCGCATGTAGCAGCTTCTGTTCGAGCAAGCGGATGATGCCGATGGCGGCGGCTTCCGTGTCGAGGCCGAGCGGCGCCGCGACCCGGTCCCGCACCGCCGCATGCGCCAGGGTGGCATCGATGGCGACGGCGCCGGCGGCATAGGTTGCCGGCGCCAGGCGCCCAAGCACCACCTGCGCATCGGTGACGGTGGGCGCCGTTCCGCCCAGACCGTAGCAGGCCGGCCCAGGACGCGCGCCGGCGCCTTGCGGACCGACGAACAGCAGGCCGGCACTGTCCACACCTGCAATCGTTCCGCCACCAGCGCCGATGGTCTGGATGTCGATCGAGGGCGACACAACGTCGTAGCCGTCGACCTCCAGCCGATCGGTCTGCGCGATGGCGCCGTGGCTCATCAGCATCACGTCGCAGCTGGTGCCGCCGATTTCCATCGAGATCAGGTGGTCGGAGCCGAGCGCGCGGCTGTAGTAGCGCATGGCGCCGACGCCGGCCGCGGGCCCTGACAGCAGAAGCGCCACCGGGCGGCTGGCGATTTCATCCACCGACACCGCGCCGCTGTTGTTCTGGATCAGCAGCATCCGGTTGGGCAGGCCGAGTATGCCCAGGCGCCGGTCGAGGTCGCGCAGGTAGGTCAGCGAGCGCGGACCGACATAGGCGTTGAGCACGGTGGTCGAGCTCCGTTCATACTCTCCCATGATGGGCGCGACCGTGCTGGAGACCGAGATGTGCAGCTCGGGCAGGGCATCGCGCAGCTGCGCCGCGGCGGCGCATTCATGTGTGTCGTTGAGGTAGCTGTTGAACAGGCAGATGGCGACCGACTGCACGCCTTCTCGCATGAAGCAAGCTGCGGCCGCGGCGACATCGTCGGCGGATAGCGCGGTTTCCTCGTGGCCCCGTGGATCGATGCGGCCGCGCACCGGGTGGCGCAGGTAGCGCGGTACCAGCACCGGCTGGTATGGCGTGCGATGATCCCACGGGTCCGGCCGCAGGCCGCGGCGGATTTCCAAACTGTCGCGAAAGCCGCTGGTGACCAGGCAGCCGACCCGGGCGCCTTTGCGTTCCAGCAAGGTATTCGTCGCGATGGTCGAGCCATGCACGAATTGGCTGCAACCGGCGAGCAAGTCGGACGTGGGCTTGCCGTTGGCCGCGGCGGCGGCCTCGACCGCGCGCATCACGCCGGCTGCTGGGTCCTGCGGATCGGAGGCGACCTTGAACACGGTCACCGTGCCAACGGAATCCGCCAGGACGAGATCGGTAAACGTGCCGCCGATATCGACGCCGATGCGAAAATCCGTGCCGGCTTCTGTCATCGCGCGTTTCCCGAGCGCCTTGCGCCGGCGTCCCCTCCGAGACTTGCGGCGATGGTCCCGGCGGCGGTGCGCACTTCGCGGCCCAGCGCGTGCAGCTTAGCTTGCGTCACACGGTAGCGCGGCACTGCGATGCAAAGCGCTCCGGCGGCGTGGCCGGCGCTGTCCGGAATTGCCGCCGCGACGCCGGCGACATCGACGCGCCAGCCGCCAAAATTCATTGCATAGCCGCGTTCCCGAGTCTGCGCGAGTTCGGCGCGCAGCGCTTCGCGCGTGGCGATGCTGTCGGGACTGATCGCTTCGAGCGTCGCTGGAAGGATAGCCCCAAGCTCGGCTTCCGGCAGCGTGGCCAGCAGCGCAAGGCCGGTGGACGTGCAGTGCGCGGGCAGCCGGGAGCCGACATCAGTGTGCACGCGCACCGCCTGTCCAGCATCGACGCGATGCAGGTAGACAGTCTCGCAGCCTGAAAGCACGCCAAGAATAGAGCTTTCGTCGGTCTGACGTGTGAGGTCCTGCATGATCGGGGCGGCGATGGAGACGATGCCGAGTTCCGGCACTGCGCGGCCCAGCTCCCATGCGCGCAGCCCGAGACGATACAGGCCGCCCGGGTAATGCTCGGCGTAACCATGCGCGACCAGCGTTGCCAGGAGACGATGTGCGCCGGGCTTGGACATGTGGAGCGACCGGGCGAGGCTGGCGAGCGGCAGCTCCCCGCCGGCCGCGGCGAGCAGCTCAAGCGCTGCTAGAGCATGGGCGACCCCGGTGAGAGGCCGTTCCGCATTGGCGAATGCTGTTTTCTGCACGCCTCACGCTATGTCGCGTTGTGGGGGCAGGTCAATGGTCAAGCGCGGACCGGTCGCCCAAGCCATTGCAGAGCGTCGTGTAGTTTGGATTCTGTGCGTTGGCCTGACCGGCGGCATGCTCTGGCAGGCGGCAATGCCATCTCAGCATAATGGCGCCCCGCTGGATTGACTCGCCAATCGTGCAGACTTCTGGTCGCGCGAAGATTTCTCTTGATTTCCGAAAATTGGAGATTCCCTGGCGATTCGTTGTGCGTGTAGACTCGCCGCATGCAGCAGGCAGATGAGCGCGCCCCCTGGCGGGCGAACTTTGTCGGAGCGTTGGGGTTGCTCGCGCGGGCAGCCGCGCGCCTGCCGTTCGGCGTGCCGGATCCTGTCCTGTCCGGCACCTCCGCGGTGGAGCTTTACTCTGGCGGCCTGTGGTCGGCTGCTGTTCTTGAAGTGCTCGCTGAAGACGCGGCGCGACTG